>JAFLED010000114.1 GCA_017302045.1 Spirochaetota bacterium | reverse complement strand
GCGTGCGCGAGTTTCGCCTCGCGAAAGAAAAAGCCCCGCGCTTTCTTGCGCTGACAGAAGGCCATCATCCCGTGATACGCTCGCTCGAGAATATGCGGCATCTGTGGTATGGTTTGCCGCAGATTACCGATTCAGAATCGCGCGACAAGATGCTCGTGCTGATTTGCCCGATCATCGTGCGCAAAAAAAGGCTGGGGGATTTTCTGCTGATCGGCAATCGTTTTCTCGAAATTTTCGCGCAAAACGACATTTATCTCTTTTCGGGGTTCGCCGAGCAGTTGGGGCATGCGATTCTGAACAGCCAGTATTACCAGTGGTCGTTTAAAGATTCGCTGACGGGACTTTATGTAAGGCGCCAGTTAGACGAGAAGTTCTCGCAGCTGGTCGAGGAATACCAGCTCAAGAAACGCCCTTTCAGCCTGCTCATGATTGATTTTGATTTTTTTAAACAAATCAACGATGAGTTCGGTCATAATGAAGGCGATCAGGTACTCAAGGATTTTTCGAATTTTCTGCTCACGCAGCTGCGCGAAAAGGATATCCCCATTCGTTACGGGGGCGAAGAGTTTGCGGTTCTGCTTCCCGACGCAACGGAATCTCTGGCTCTCAAGGTGGCCTCGCGTCTTTCAGAAAACCTCGCTAAATATATCTTCTCGACGAAAAAATCACACACGATATCTCAGGGCATTGCCGAATACGCGGGCGAGCACCAGCTCGAAGCCTTTGTCGCGCGTGCGGACAAAGCCCTCTACCGCGCGAAGACCAGCGGTCGTAACATGATCGTTACGGCTGAAAAAGTAACCCTATGAACTCTGTATTCACCGAAACCGAACTGCAGCAGTATTATGATCTGCTCGATGAGAGCCTCACGCCATACGATTGCGGCAAACTGTGTTCGCCTTCGAATGGCGGCGAACCTTTCTGCTGCAGTGTCGAAAACGCGGTGCCGATGCTTTACCGCGAAGAATTCCGTTATTTGCAACGTCGTTCTGATCTCTGGGCGCGCTGGAAGCCCAAGACCGCGCGCGACAAAAAACAGAAAAAAGAAGACGAAAGTCCTATCCTCATCTTCTGCGAATGTAAAGGCGTCGCGCATTGCGAGCGGCCCAACCGGTCTGTTGGCTGTCGCACGTTTCCGCTCGAACCCTTTCTGGACGCCGAGGGAAATATCCTCGGGCTTATCTTCATGCGTGAATTTACGAATAAATGCCCGCTGATGGGGCGTTTGAAAGATATCAAACAAAGCGCCATCGATAAACAATACGAGTTCTGGAAACTCATGCTCGCGAAAAAATCGGACGAGCTGGATCTCTATATTTCAACATCCAAAGGCTGGCGTATTTCGGCCGCGAAACGCGGTGTAAAATTGCCGCTGCTCATACCCACACAGTTAAAAAAGACCTGATGTCAGAGATTACGCTCGCAGAACGCATCGCGCATGCTCCCGCGAGTTGCGGCGTTTACCAATGGTTTGAAAGCGAGGGCGACAAGACGCCGCTCTATGTCGGCAAAGCGAAAAATCTGCGCGCGCGGTTACGGCAATACCTCGCTTCGGACGATCTCAAGACCAGCTTTTTGATGAAGCGGGCAAATCATATTCTGTGGATCGCCACCGACAATGAAACCGAGGCGCTGCTGCTCGAAAATAACCTCATTAAAAAGCACCGGCCTATCTATAACGTGCGGCTGAAAGATGATAAGCAGTATCCGTATATCTGCGTTTCGATGAGCGAGCCTTTTCCGCGTATTTATCTGACGCGCCGCCGTTTGCCCGGCAATCTCTATTACGGCCCGTTTTCGAAAGCGCAGCTGGCGCGTGAGAAGATACAACTGACGCTGGATCTTTTTCCGCTGCGCCGCCGGCCGCTCAAACTGCCGCTGGCGCGCCCCGCGAAACCCTGTCTCAACTATCATCTCAAAAAATGCCACGCGCCCTGCGCCGAAAAAATTTCAGAGGCAGATTACCGTAAGATAGTCGCGCAGGCGATCGAATTCATTTCGGGCACCGACGCCGAAGCGCGGCAGAAGGTCGAGGCGCGCATGCACGAGCTTTCGGCCGCGATGAAATTCGAAGAGGCGGCCAAGCTGCGCGATGTGCTCGCCTATTTCAACGAACGCAATATTCGGCCTCAGGTAGAGATGCGCGAGTCGCGGCTCGATTTCGACGTCGTCGGCATTTATTCTGCGGATCTATCGACGCTAAAGGCCGAGCTTTCACTGCGCGACGAGGACATCACACTGAAAAATGCTTCCGAAACCCTGCGTTTTGCGCAGGTGTGTCTCTTGAAATTCCGCGATGCGAAACTCATTGCGAAAGAAAATTTTTCACTCACCGAAACCGATATGGCCGCGGCGACATTCAGCGATACCGATTTCGCAGAGACATTCTTTCGCGATTATTATCTCAACATGCTCGACTTACCGCCCTACATCGTATTACCCGAGGGGGTCGATCTGTCGTCGTGGCAACAGGCATTGCATGACCGCGATGGGGCAGATGTGCGCGTGCTGAGCCTCGGTGATTTTTCCAAAGCGGTAAAAGAGGGTCATGTCGAAATTAATCCGCCGGCTTTAATGCACATGGCCACGAACAATGCGCGCCTCGTGATGCGCGAGCGGCTACTGTCTGAGAATTTGCGTAACCAGCGGGTCGGTCTCAGGCAGTTACAGAAATTTTTGAATCTCAAAGAGCCGCCCGAAATTATCGAATGTTACGATATTTCGAATATACAGGGAACCGACCCGGTGGCGAGCGGCGTCATGTTGCGCGACGGCATGCCGTATAAATCGGGTTACCGTAAATACCAGATTAAAACCGTCGAAGGTGCGAATGACCCTGCGATGATGCACGAGGTAATTACGCGCCGCCTCGCGCGCATCGGTGCGGGAGAAATAAAACCACCCGACCTGATCGTCATCGACGGGGGCACCACGCAGCTCGGTGCGGCGCTCAAGGCGCGCGAGGCCGCCGGGCTGAAGGTGCCGATGATCGGTCTTGCGAAAAAGTTCGAAGAGATCTATGCCGAAGACGGCCGCGTACTGCGGTTCGACCGCGAAAGCCCCGGTATGCTGATTCTGCGCCGGGCGCGCGACGAAGCGCATCGTTTTGCCGTCAGTTATCACCGCAACCGCCGTATGAAACGCAATCTGAAGTCTCTGTTCGATGGCGTCGACGGTATCGGAGAAAAAAAGCGCGCTAGGGCATTGCTGATGTTACGCAAGCTCGACCTCGGTGAAATAAAACCCGAGGACCTTGCCGCAAAAATCAGAAAAGAAACGGGGATTACCGCCGAATCAGCGCTGGCCCTCGCGCAGAAAATTTTCAGCGGCCTGCCAGGGCAGTAGCGCGCATTTGTAACGTGCGGGAAGCTTGTAGATCGCCTCGAGCGCTCCGGTGCGAAAAGCATTCTCTTCGGTAAAAGATTTCTCAAAGTCGGCGATAAGATGGTGGCCTTCGCCGATAGTGTTGCGCACAAGCAGCCGAGCCATAAAAGCCGCGCTGGCCCGCAGTATGGCGCAACCTTCTACCTGCCAGCGTACCTGTGTGATCGTATCGCCGTCGGTATCGAGAGCGACGCGAATCTTATCGCCGCAAAGGCGATTCGCGGCTTCGGTAAAATGCATGCCTTCGGGAATGGCGAGCGGTGTCGTTTCGGCGAAGCGCAGAATTTCGTCTGAATACGTCGCCATCAGTTTGCCGCCGCCTGGCGTATGACGCCGAGAATTTTTTCCGGCGGGTCGTCGTGGCGCAACAGGTAGATAACCTTGCCTGCCGGGTTCAATACATAAAGATAGAGGGAATGGGAGATGCCCTTGGTTTCTTTAGCCGAATAGGCCCCGAACTTTTTTTCCAGCTCTGCAATCTCGGCCTTGCTACCCATATACCCGCGTGCATAAGGAAACGCCGAGAGAAAGCCCCGGAGATTTTCAGGCTTTTCATTTTCACTGTCGACGCTCACGAAGAGCAGACGGAATTTGGCCTTCAGCGC
This sequence comes from Spirochaetota bacterium, assembly GCA_017302045.1. Classification (GTDB taxonomy): domain Bacteria; phylum Spirochaetota; class Leptospiria; order Turneriellales; family Turneriellaceae; genus Turneriella. The sequence continues at coordinate 7,584 of JAFLED010000114.1, read as the reverse complement.
CGGTTCATTCGCGAGTAATGAGTCGAGCCTGTGGAGTGTCATCGGGCAAAAGTCGGGACAACGGCTGAAACCGAAAAACAGAAACGTTGCCGGCTTAAAACTCGCCGAGAGTTTTTCACGCTTACCCGTATCAGACATCAGTTCGGCGTCGCTACCGATCGGCATTTCGCTGAACTCGATGCGGTCAGGGCCGCAGGCCCAGGTTAACCCCAGGATGAGTGTCAGTAAACCGTGGGATATCCGACCGGGCAAGAGCTTCATTTTTCGCGCGCCTTCACCGGTACATTGAACTGCACTGTCGTCTGCGAAAACGTGAAGACCGCCGCACAATTTTCACCGGTTTCTTTAAGACGCATGAGCATGATATGTTTATGCCCCGGCTCGAAAATGACGCTACCGCCCGGATCGAGGCCGATTTCGCCCAGAGGTACCATGCGCGCCCGGCCGTCAGCGGTGATGGTTTCATGCAACTCGGTACTGCCTGCGCAGTTAAAGTCGGCTTTCGCCAGTGTCATACGTTCGGCGGATGTATTCTTTATCTGCCCATAAGCGACCGAACCGGTGGCGCCTGCGACGGGCTTCACGACAAACCAATTGCGAAATTCGAGGCCTTTTTCAACGTGTTTCTGGCCGCCGCATGAGAGCATAAACGCCAGGGGCAGGGCTTTCAGAAGGCGGGGCATTTTTTACGCCCGGGGCTTTGACACGCCCCATCAAGCTTTTTTGCCGCGGGGTCGAAAATAGAATATGGCAGAAACCCCCGAAGGCCACGACGAATGGGCGCGTGTCGGTGAATATCTCGACCGGCTGGCATTCGAAAACGACCGTTTAGAAGCCGAACTGAAGCTGAAACGCGAACGACGGCTGGCGCAAAGTGTTGCCGTCGAGCCGGTTTCTGCACCCCCGGCGCCGACACCGCATTTCAACGAAGCGCGCGAAACAGTTCGGTATGAAGCGCAAACGGCGACCGACGCCACCGAGGGAATGCATTTGTCATACGATGCCCTGAAGCGCGATCTTAGTGGTTTGATGTCAGATCTGAACGACTTTAAGCACACCCGTGCGGGGCTTGAGTCCCGCCTTCAGCCCTAGCAGATAACCATAAAAAAAGGCCCCGTAGGGCCTCTTTGTGCGTGAACCGCGGAAGCTATCAGGCTTCCGCTTCTTCGCGCTTGTTGAACTTGTATTTCGCTTCTGCTTCGTCGAGCAGCGAAATCACCTTGTCGAGATCAGCACGCGTGTGCGCTGCCGAGAGCGACAGGCGCAGGCGGTCTTTTTTGCGGGCAACAGCCGGGTATGGTACCGGGTTAACAAACACACCTTGCTCATCCATGAATTTCGCGATTTCGCGCATGATGAATGTATCGCCGATGACGATCGGTGTAATTGCAGTCTGGGTACGCTCGATATCGAAGCCGCGTTTTCTGAGTTCTGCGTGGAAGTACTTGATGTTCTCCCACAGTTGGGCATGCCATTGCGGTTCGGTTTTGAGAACTTCGAGCGCAGCGCTCTGCGCCGCCACCTGCATTGGTGTCGGTGAAGCTGCGAAGAAGTACGCGCGTGAGAAGAAGCGCAGATAACGGATCACTTCTTTCTTCGCGGAGATGAATCCGCCGACGCCGCCGAGCGACTTAGAGAATGTACCCATCACGATGTCGAGCTTGCCTTCGAGGTCGAAGTGCTCGGGCGAACCTTTGCCGGTTTTACCGAGAATACCAGTGGAGTGCGCTTCGTCGACCATCAGTTTCGCGTCGTGTTTTTTAACGAGGTCATAGATGTCTTTGAGGGGGGCAATATCGCCGTCCATCGAGTAAACGCCTTCAACGACAACGATGCGGTCGCCGAGGCCTTTTTTAGTCTGGATCAGCACGCGCTCGAGAGAGTCCATATCATTGTGGCGGAATGTGGTGATTTTTGCGCCAGAGAGCAGGGCACCATCGATGATCGACGCATGTGCGAGCTTATCGATGATGATGGTGTCTTTAGGGCCGAGAAAGCAAGAGAGTACACCGACGTTGGTTGAGTAGCCAGAGGGAAAAAGGCAGGTATCTTCTGAACCCTTGAGTTCTGAGAGGCCTTTTTCGAGTTCACGGTGCACGTCGTAATAACCCGAAAAATGCGGGGGCGATCCGGCGCCGGCGCCGTATTTTTCAGCCGCCGCCATTGCCGCAGCTTTTACTTTGGGGTGGTTGTTGAGGCCCAGGTATGAGTTCGAGCCCATCATGATCATTTCTTTCGGTTTGCCGGTGCGGTGGTCTTCGACGACAACATGGTTTGAGTTGGCGGAGAGCATGACGCGGCGGTACATATGGTGGCCGATAGACAGCTGGTAGTCGACGCTTTCATAGAAGGGCCCGCACCAGGCGAAGAGATCTGGCTTTTCGCGGCGCTGCAGAACGAAGTCGGCGAGTGTCTTATTTAGATGATTTTGGTCGTATTGTGACTGTAAATTTTCAGCTGTATTCATATGGCTCCTTCAATCCCGAAATCCCTTTGGCGGATTGATACTATTTTTACGTTTTAGTTTTCTATTCCGGCTATTTTTTCGGCGGTGCACAAGGTGTCAAGTTCTATCCGAATGCGGCTGTTTTTCGGCCGGGGGTGAGAAAAATTGTCAAATTTCGGGTATTTAACAGTTAAGAGAGAAGATCCTATGGAAAATAGTTTTTTGTGGACAGAGTATACGGGCAAGGGCAAGCTATGGTTATAAGCGACTATTTGATAGTGGTTCTGGTCTTAGTGGGGATTGTCGCTTTAGCCGTAGCGGCTATTACAATACCTCACCACTACATGCAGCGTAGGGAGTCGCGGGAATGGCGGGCCGACTTTCGGGCCTTACAGTTAGAAATTGCGCGTGAAAACCTCGCGAGCCATCGCCAGCTGCGGCGTTCGCATGCAGATGTTCTGGCGTATATGAAGGCAGTAGGTGTTAGAGCCGAACAAATCTTCGAAAGAGTCAACGATCGTTAAGCCGCTACTTTCGCGGCCGGAAATCCTTATCTTTAGAGAAAACGAGTTTGCAGGTTTTACGCACGCAGAGATACTCGTGCGTCTGGCATGAGCCTGTGTTGGGGCATTTTGCCTCTTTCGGACAATGCATCGCTGCCTTCGCCTTTTCGAGTTCTCCCTTATTGATGACCAGCGAAGTGCAGGGTGCGGGGCAGCAGCCCGGTGCAGGTACGCAGTCTGTGTCGCTTTCGCATGAGGTATTGTAAGGTGCTGTGCGCAAAATTTTGATTTCGGTATGCGTTTTGGCCGCGAGTGCCGAAATTACCGTCAGGCCGATGAGAAATACTGCCGTTCTTTTCATGCTATCAGCCGCATTCCCATAATGAAACCAGCGATAAATTGGTTTTTCATCTTCTACACGAGCGCGGCGGCATTATTTGCCGAGTCGCTGCCTGTCAAAGCGACGGGCGTGGATGTCAAAACCGGCGAAAAAATTTTTACCGAAACCGGGCGCAGCCAATACAGCGATGGCTATCTGCGTTCTGCAGAGATCGAGTTTCGCGGCACGGACGGTAAAGTCTATACCCGGCAAAAGATACGCGTAAACCAATTCCCCGCAGCGCCCAACTACCTGCTCGAAGATCTGCGCGACGGACACGGCGAAGGCGTTATGCATAGTGGCTCCGCTTTCGAAGTCTTCTTTAAAAACGACGCAGCGGCGGTCGCTGAAAAGATCACGCTGCGCATTCCGCAAAACGGGACACCGGTGGTGACTTTTCCCGGCTTTACCAATTTTGTGCTGCAGCATTGGAGTGCTCTGTTGCGTGGCGAACCCGTCTATTTCTACCTGATTGTGCCGACGCAGCGCGACTTCTACCGCTTTCGTGTTTTACGGGAGACGCTGCCCGGCCTCGCGGATGGCGACCAAGTGCATTTCCGTATCGAATTGCAGAATATGGTCTTGCGTATGTTCGCCGATCCGATTCGTATCAGCTTCGACGTTAGGAAAAAACGGCTCGTGCAATATGAGGGGATTCACTTTGTGCGCGATCTGCCGAAATTCCTGGGGCGCAAGCTACGCGTGACATACCAAATCGACTAAAGCGCGACACCAAAGATTTTTCCGACAACCGCTGTCACGGCAAGCGCGAGGCCCCCCCAGAAGGTGACACGGAAAACCGAACGACCGACATGCGCCTTGCCGGCCTGAGCTGCGAGAGCGCCGAGTGCAGCGAGAGAGATCAACGCGGCTGCAGAAACGGCGGGTATGGTATAAGCGCGCGGCGCCAGAAGAGTTACCAGCAGCGGCATCGCTGCACCGACCGCAAAGGTTGCAGCCGAAGCGAGCGCTGCCTGCAGCGGGCGTGCGGTGTGTACCTCTGAAATGCCGAGCTCATCGCGCGCATGCGCGCCGAGAGCATCGTGCGCTGTGAGTTGTTCCGCGACGCGGCGCGCGAGTTCGGGTTCGACACCGCGTTCGACATAGATTGCCGTGAGTTCCCTGAGTTCTGAATCCGGCTCTTCGGCAAGCTCGCGCCTTTCGCGCGCCAGATCGGCACGTTCGGTGTCGGCCTGCGAGCTGACCGAAACGTATTCACCCGCGGCCATCGACATCGCACCCGCGACGAGACCCGCTGCACCGCTGATGAGAATATTTCTGGTTTCGGCGCCCGCGGCGGCAACACCGACGACGAGGCTTGCGGTTGAAACGATGCCGTCATTTGCACCAAGCACGACCGCGCGCAACCAGCCAATGCGGGCAGTGCGATGGCTCTCGGTATGTGGCATAGTGCCGGTAACAATCTGCTGCACAGGGCAACGATCATAAGCAGAAAGGGGGATTAACTCTGCTGGCGACATAATGACACTAATGTCATTATGAGTTGACCGCCTGTGCTGCAGCTTATGGTTCAGCCATGCTTGGCATTCCCCTTGGCCTTTTGGCTGCGAACGCTTTTGAATGGTACGCGCATAACAAAATTCTGCACGAAGCCGGCCGCGATAAAAAGGGCCAGGCGCACTACCATTGGGATCACCACCGCGAGGTACGCCGCCACGATTTTCATGAAGCTCAGTACGAGCATTTCTTCGGCGAAGAATATGACCGCCACCGCTTCGAGATCGAAGCGCTGGTGAAAGTTTCACTGATGGTATCGCCGCTTTTTCCGATTGCGCCTTTTTTTACGGCGACACTCTGGTATTCGGCCGCAAATTATTATTACTGCCACCGCAAATCGCATGCCGACCCGGCTTGGGCGCGCGAGCATCTGCCCTGGCATGTCGATCACCATCTGGGCCGTAATCAAGATACGAACTGGTGTGTGACAAAACCGTGGTTTGATTACATCATGGGTACGCGGGTCTACACCGCGCACAGCAAGGCAGAATCGAATCCGCTGGGTATTCCGTTGCCTGAATTTGTAGAGAATTTGCTGTGGCAGCTCGTGCCCAAAGCGAAGCAAGAGCCGGCAAGGCAAAGTGCCGCGGCCTAATTTACCTTTTCAATTTGTCTGTCGCATCATGCATGCGGCGTTGTGAGTATTAACCCTCTTTCTCTATCCGGCCCTTGGACCCACGTTGCCGAGGGTTACCAGGCCGAAACGGTACCTGCTTTTCGGCAGTACTGTGAAAAGGCGCTCGAGCTCGTTGGCTATCAAACCGGTGGCAAGGTGATCGATGTCGCCTGCGGCCCAGGTACCATGTCGATAATGCTCTCCGGTACCGCCGCAGAGATCACGGCGATCGATTTCAGCGAAGGTATGCTTGATGTGTTCCGCCGCCTTGTTCAGGAGCAGAAGCTGCAGAATATATCCATCCGCCAGATGGATGGGCAGAAACTCGAATTTGCAGATGCGGAATTCGATTTTGCTTTTTCGATGTTCGGACTGATGTTTTTTCCCGACCGCATGGCGGGTTTTCGCGAGCTGCACCGTGTGTTAAAACCCGGCGGCCGCGCGGCGGTTTCGAGCTGGGCGCCTGTCTCAGAATCGCCGCTCATGCGTTTGCTTTTCGGTTCGATCCGCGCGGCGTTTCCCGAGCGCCCCGAGCCCAAGACCAATCTTTTAAGTCTCGAGAATCCTGAACTCTTTAAAGAAGAAATGGAAAAAGCCGGATTTCATGGCGTGGCAATCACGGCTTTCGACGGTGCCTGGCCGGTTACCGATGCGGAAAAGTTTCTCGACTCGATGGTCAAGGGCAGCGCGCCGCTTGAGATGATGAAAAAAAATCTCGGCCCCGAACTCTGGGCCGAAAAGCGTAAGCTGATTCGGGCATACCTGCACGAAAACCTGCCGCCATTACCTGCCGTGATGCACTCGCGTGCGTTTATCGGTGTCGGTACAAAATAGCGCCTGGTTTATTTCAGCTGCGGCATGGCGCCGCGCGCAAAGAGGTCAATCAACGTTGTCGCGAGCAGCAAGATATTGCTCGATGCCGATTCGGGTTCGGTGCCGGCGCGCATCGTGTCGAATACCATGGCGTTCATCAGCCTCGCGGTGCTGGGTATATGCAGCTCGGGTCTGACAAAACCTTTCTCGCGCCCGATGGTCAGAAAGCGAATCGTTGTATCGAGAAATTCTGCCTGCGCTGCTTCGAAACTTTTGCGGATTTCAGGGTCGGCATAAACCTCTTCGAAAAAAATACGGATGCGGTTGATTTCGCGCAGAAAGATCTGGCTGAAGTCGATGCAGAATTTATGCATCACCGCAATATATTCTTCGCGCGTCTCGGCGAGGTCGGGTCGGGTTCCCCATGCAACCGCAAGAAACTCGGCGTTCAGGCTTTCATAGAGCGTTAAAAAAATATCGAGTTTGTTTTTAAAATAACGGTAGATGGTACCGTGTCCCGCTTCAAGGCGCGAGGCGATGTCCGCGATGCCCGTTGCATGGTAGCCCTTTTCGGCAAAGACCTCGAGCGCGACCTTCAGAATCGCCTCGCGTTTGACCTGTTTTTGCTCGGCAGAAACCTCGGGACGGGCCACGAGACAACACTAATTACCGGAACGGCGTGTCAGGAAATATTTCCGTTTGCCACTTGCAGCATCGCGTGCAACAGCACATTGCACCCTTGCAGTGCCTGTCCAGATTCAATATTTTCAATCTCGTTATGGCTGATGCCGTCGTCGCAGGGTATAAAAATCATGCCGGTCGGAGCGATCTCTGCGATGTAACACGCGTCGTGCGCGGCGCCGGATACGATTTCCATGGAAGAATAGCCGAGCGCGTCGGCCGCGTCTTGCACTGCCTGGCGGCACTTTTTGTCGAAGGCAATCGGCGGGTAGTACCAGAAGTCTTTGAGCTCAACCTCGACAGCACCTTCCCGGTTGAGTTCGGCGACTGTCGCCTTAATCGCCTGATCCATCGATGTCAGTTGTTCATCCACCGGGTGGCGAAAGTCGATCGAGAATTTCACCTGCCCGGGAATCGTATTGCGCGAATTCGGAAACACCTGCACAAAACCAACGGTACCGCAGGCATAGGGCTGGTGCGCGAGCGCGATTTCGTTTACCTGCGTGATCATTTTTGCCGCCGCGACGAGCGCGTCTTTTCTCAGGTGCATCGGTGTCGGGCCCGCATGCGATTCGCGCCCCTGAACCGAAACATCGTACCAGCGCTGGCCTTGCCCCAGAATCACGAC
>JAFLED010000113.1 GCA_017302045.1 Spirochaetota bacterium | reverse complement strand
ATTCCCAAATATCTGGAAGATGACGGGGCGCTCGACCTCTTCATACCGGAACAGCGCGATGGCTTTCGGGTTCGAACGAAAGAGATGTTCGGTAGAGACAAATTCGCTGATGCTCATCGCCGAGCCCATGCTGCGGCACAACTTACGGTAGGGAGAGTCTGAGAACCCCGCCATGGGCGAGAGTACAACGCGCGATTTCCCAATCTTGTCGATCAGGGTTTTCATGGAACATTTGCAGAGCCAGGCACGGCGGCAATCTCTGCCTGTATCGCTTCGGCTGCCGCACGGGGGTCGCCGGCGCGCGTTATCGGACGGCCGACGACAATGTTAGTAGCACCGGCCTGAATCGCCATGGTGGGCGTAACGATGCGTATCTGGTCATCGTCGCTGCCGCCCAAGGGACGAATGCCCGGGTTGACGAGCAAGGGACTCGCTCCGTAGATTTGCCTCAGCTCCGCGGTCTCGCGGCCCGAGCAAATGAGACCATGCGCCCCGGCCTCGAGCGAAAGCTCGGCGCGCACCTTTACCGAGGTAAAGTCGCTGATCTCGCTGGTGAGCACGGTGACGTTCAGCAGTTTCAGCGAAGAGTCGGCTTTACCGAGGGCTTCGCGCGCCGCCTTGATCTGGGCCGCGCCCGTGAATAACGTCAGGTAATCCACATCGAGACGCGCGACCGAAGTCACGGCATTTGCGACCGTTTCAGGAATATCGTTGATCTTAAGGTCGAGAAAAATTTTCTTTTGGCGTTCTTTGAGTGCGCGCACGAACGGATTACCCTCGGCAAAGTAGAGCTGCATACCCACTTTGTAGAAAACTACCGCATCGCCGAGCTCGTCGACTAGACGCAACGCTTCGGCCGCGTCGGGAACATCGAGGGCGACGATGAGTTTTTCGCGTATATCTGCCATCAGTAGAGTACCATTACCTTCAGCATCGGGGTAAAATCGTGCTGCTCATACGAACGGGTCGGGTGATTCAGGTGGATATAATCGTAGTGGAGTGAAGCCGAAAACATAAAAGATTGCGGTTCGGGATTACGCACCCGCCCCTTGAAATCGAAGAGCATATTCAGCTCGCCGTGCAAAAGAAAAAAACCGTCGGTATGGCTCTGGTAAATCGACACCGGCAGCGTCACCACAGCCTGCGTCGCAAAATAATCGAACCAGTAAACGAATCCCTGCGCGCGCAATCGAAACGTGACAGCATGCGCACTTTTCTCCGCACCGGAGATCAGAAAACCCTGGTGCGCCATGCCCGCGCCAAACCCCAGCGACCATTTAGGACCATACCATGAAAGATAGTCGATGTCGAGCAGGCCGAAGTTAAAGAGGTAAATCCCCCCGGATTTCAGAAATGCGTTGTTACCGGCAAAATAATCGCCGGCATGCGCAATATCCGAAAGTATCAGCAGCCGTGTCGAAATCTCGCGCAACGCCGAAGAACCGGTAAAAAAGATGGGCGTTTTGAAATACTGTGCAGTCGGTTGCGTATTATACCCTGCGCCGCCTTCGAGTGCAAGAAAGCCATCATCGATCATGTCGTCGGGCACAGCAGGGCCGTCGGCGGCAGCCAGTGGCAAAGAAAAACAAAAGCAAAAAAACAGGCGGAAAATATTCTTCATTCGGCTTTCTTGGCTGGCGGTTTATTTTCTTGCATGCTGAGCTCGGCATCGGTGAGCTCAATTTCAACGACGTCGACATATTCTACCGGCGGTTCATCGACGCGCGCCACACCCACGGGTGCCGCGACCTCAACCGAAGTTGCTGCTTCGCGCGTCTGCATGCTGAGCGCGCGAAAATCGGGAGCCGAGAGAATTTCTTGCAGTACCGCCCCCGATTTTTCCAGCTTCTTCGTCAGCTCACGCTCGCGCTTGAGCTCCAGCTCGAGATGATCGATACGCTGCTGTAAACCCTTGCGGACTTTCTCGACATCATCGCGCGTGACTTTTTCTTCGCTGATCACGCGCAGAAAGGGACGTGGTAACGGTATTTCGGGCACACGCGATTCGCTCATAAAATCACCCTTATCGAGTCGGCCATCCGTGCCCTTCGGTCGACACTACGATGCACGTCCTGTGCAGCGTCGACCTCGGCCATCCGTGCCCTTCGGTCAATAAATTTACCGTTGCGCAGCACCCTGAGCCGCCCGCGGTTGCCAGAGATCACACCGCTGTATGTCAGATAAACGCGGCGGTGCGCGGGGGCTGCTGTGAACCTGCGTTTCTGTTCGCGGCCGTTAAAATTGCGCCAGGTTTCAAGGGGGGATATCCCATCGATATCAAGAAAGAGCTCGAGATGGTTACGGCTGTCGCGCTGCGTGAAATAGTGGTACGAGAGTGTGAAGTCGCCTTTCATGCATCACCGCGCCGAAGCACGCAACGCATCGAGGCGCGCGCAACGCTCGGCCCCCCATTCGATGATTTTGCGGGTGATCGCAGCACCCGACTCGCCCGCCGCTTTGAACAACTGTGGAAACATACTGATCGGCGTGAACCCTGGCAGCGTATTGATTTCGTTGAGGTAGAGCTTTCCCGAATCTTTATCGAGAAAGAAGTCGATGCGCGCAAAACCGTCGCCGCGCACCGCCGAAAAAGCCTTCGCAGCAAGCGTCTGTATCTCACGTTCCGTTTCGGCTGCAATCGGGGCTTTCAGAAATAAATCCGCACCTTTGGGGTCCAGATATTTGGCTTCGTAAGAATAAAATTCGTGGTTTACTTTGATCTCGCCGACACCCGAGGTGATATAATGCGGAAAATTGCCTGCGACGGCGATCTCCAGCTCGCGCACACTGATACCCTGTTCGCACAACAGGTGGTCGTCAAAGCGCCCTGCGTCGGCGAGCGCAGCGGCAAGACCCGATTTATCTTTTACTTTATGCACACCGACAGAACTACCCATGTTACAGGGTTTAATAAAAACCGGATAACCGAACTCGCGCCCGATACGCTCGTCGAGCTCGCGCAGATTCACCGTCCGCGGATTCTGAATCACGAAGTACTTCACCTGGGGTATTTCATTTACTGCAAAAAGCGCGCGCATCAGCGCTTTATCCATGCATACTGCCGACGATGCGACGCCTGTGCCCGCATAGGGTAATCCGACGACTTCGAAATACCCCTGTAAAGAACCGTCTTCACCCGCGGGGCCGTGGATAATCGGGAAGGCAAAATCAAGCACAACGGCATTCGTTGCCGATCGCAGCGTCACCCCAGAGGCCGCACGCGCGATGGTTGCCGGGTTGGTGATGTTTTCTGCGGGTAGTTTATGAACGCGGTCTTGCCAGTGCCAGACACCGGCACGGTCGACATAAATAGCGATGGGATTAAACCCGGCCTCGGCTATGGTCTGTTCGAGATAGGCGGCCGAGACGCACGAAACCTCGTGCTCGCCGGATTGGCCGCCATAGATCAGGGCGACGGTATTGATCTTTTTAATGGATATCCCCTATTGGGGTAACTGCGCTTCGCCTTCGTAAATCTTGAAGAACTGGTCGAGCGTCGCCAGTTTCAGAATATTGAGCACATCTTCTGTGAGACTCATCAGGCCGAATTTACCGCCCTGTGTTTTCATCTTCTTCTGCGCGGCGACGAGCGCACCCACGCCCGACGAATCGATATAATTCACATTCGCCATGTCGATAATCAACGACTCGACTTCGCCTTCGTCGATGAGTTCGAATACGGAGCGTTTGAGGTCGCCCACATTATAGAGGTCGACGTCGCCCATGACACGAACCACTTTGTGGCTGCCTACGTCTGCGAATGATATATCCATAGTACTTTAGACGAAACTTATTCTGCCTTTACCGTCAAATCACCACTGACCTTCACTTCGCCTTTGTCATTGGCAGCAGTCAGCGATACCATGATGAGCTTTTCGCCGTTCTCCTCTTTTTTCTTTTTCACCTTGCCGGTGAAAACCATGGTTTCGCCGGGAAGGCTCATACCTTTGAATTTTACACCGTAATATTTCACCTGATTCGGCTGCACCCAGTCGGTTACGAGACGGCCCATGAGCGCCATGATATACATGCCGTGCGCGATTGTGCCCGGCAACCCCGCAGATTTCGCGAACTCTGTGTCGTTGTGAATCGGGTTAAAATCACCCGATGCACCGGCATAACGCACGAGATCCATCTGCTTGATGGGCCCGACGCGTAGCTCAGGAATGTCTTGCCCTTCGTTTACGGCAGCGAACTGAATTTTAGCCATATTACATGCCCTCCGGGCGGATTACAATTGCCATCTCGGCTTCGATGAACGACTTACCTTTGCCATCGCTGTAAGTATTTTTAAACGTAACCATGTTCATCTTACCGACTTTAACGTCGATCACCTCTACCTGGCAGGTCACTGTCGTGCCCGGGTAAATCGGTTCAAGATACGTATACTCTTCTTTCATATGGAGCAAACGCTTCGTATCTATACCAAAAGATTCGATGTCGGTCCAGAATTTGTCCCCATAACCCCAGAAAGTAAACGCTGTTTGGAAGGTCAGGGGAATCGGGGTGTCGCTGTAGCCGGCGGCTTTTGCGGCGGCGATATCCCAATAGATCGGGTTCTTTTCGCCAATTGCCTGTAAGAACTCCTTCACTTTACCGCGTTCTACGGTAAACGTAAAGGGATCCATCTTGCGGCCAACGATGTCTTTGCTGAGTTCAGCCATGCTGCTCAACTCAGTAATGAAAAGCAGGCGTCAAGTCAATCCAAAGTAAAGATTCAGATTATGACACGGATGCACACCGCGTCGTTTCGGTAGCCGAAGTTATTTGATTTCGACGCGGTTACGTCCCGCATGTTTGGCGGCATAGAGCGCCTGATCGGTGCGCTCGATCAGGTGTTTATTTTCGTGATCGGCACCGGGGTCGAAGGTCGCTACACCGACAGAAACCGTGACCTTGAGTTGTTTCTCGCCTTTGTTGGATGGATTTTTTACCGTCAGCTTTTCGATGCGCTCGCGGTATTTTTCGGCGACGACGCGGGCGGCCTCAAGATTGCGACCCGGAGCGATCATCGCGAACTCTTCACCGCCATACCGGGCGGCGATGTCTTTGCCTTTCGCCGTGCTAATAAGCACCTTTGCCACTTCTTTGAGTACAAGGTCGCCGATTTGGTGGCCATAGGTGTCATTAAATTTTTTAAAGTGATCGATATCGGTTAAAAGCAGGCTGAGCGGCTGCCCGGTTTCGCGCGCGATCTCCATTTCTTCGCGCAGGCGCGTCTGAAAGAAATGATGAATCTTGAGCTTCGTCATCATATCGACGGTCGCAAGTTCGTAGAGCCGCGCGTTCTCAACCGCAATGGCCGCCAGCGACGCCAGATCCGAAAGAAATGCTTTTTCTTCGGCCAGGTACTCTTCGCCGTCTGATTTCGGGCCCATGATAAGAATACCGTTGATACGGCCTTTGGCTTTGAGCGGAATCAGCAGCAGGCGGTCGCTCAGGCGCGAAAGCTGCACCACGGCTTCGCGGTAATTTACCTCGGCGAGGCTCGAATGCGCCGTCGCGGCAGCGATGTTCTTAATCTCGGCCAGCGTCAGCAGCGTGGGGTATTCAGAGAGTAATTTTACCAGATCGCTTTTGTACGGGATGACAAATTCTTCGGCGTCGCTGATTTCGAAACCGACGAAGTTCTCGTTCAGCACCAGGCCGTGGTGGTCGATTTCAGGCACCAGGTAAATACCGGCCTGCAGACACCGGCTCTGCGCAATGCTGACGTTCATGATCGAATCGATCAGCGACCGCAGATCCAGATTTGAGTTCAGCGCTTTCGAGAGTTCGATCAGCTGTTTCTGGCTGTGAATTTTGCGCTCGTAATGCTCGATAAAGGTATCGGGCTGCGACATCGCCGGCGGTTCGTGCACGCGCACCGAAACCAAAGGCATCTTAACGGCACAAGTAAAAAATGCGCCAGACCCTGCCTGAGGCAGTATGCGGTTTTATCTTTTTTTGGCGCTCGCGAAATGGCGGCGCACAAACTCGCCGATTTTAACCATACCCTCGTCGGCCTGCGGTAACCAGCGCCAGGCGAACTCGAAGACATGAAAGAGGCCCGGCCAGACATCGAGCTCTACCTTAACTCCCGCTTCGCGCAAAGCCGCAGCGAGGCGCACGGAGTCGTCTCTGAGAATTTCGTCTCCCGCGGCCTGCAGCATCACCGGGGGCAATCCTTTAAGATCGGCAAAAAGCGGTGATGCATAGGGATGTTTCACGTCGTTACCGCTGGGTAAATACTTTAAGGCAAACTTGGCGATGCCGGCCGGAGAAAGCATAACGTCTTTCGCCGCATTTTCACGCATGCTGAAACCCGAGGCTGTCATATCGACCCACGGAGAAAGACCGATGGCAAGACCCGGTAGCGGCAGACCCAGGTCTCGGGCAGCCAGCATCAGGGCAAAGGTAATTCCGCCCCCGGCCGAATCGCCTGCAAAGATGATTTTCTGCGGCTCATAACCCAGAGAAAGTACGTGCTTATAGACAGTTAAGGCGTCTTCAATGGCTGCGGGGAATTTATGCTCTGGAGCAAGCCGGTAATCATATACGATGGCTTGCGCTTCGAGTTCTTGCGCCAGCCGCGATGCCAGTGAGCGGTGTGTGCGGCGCGAAAACATCGTATAGCCGCCGCCGTGGCTATAGATAATGATGCGGCCCGGTTCGATTTTTGCTGGCGTCCAGAAATCGAATGGGATCGTATCGATAATACCCTCTTGCAATTCGCAATCGGGCGCAGGTCTCACAATCACGCCAATCTGATCGATGAGTTTGCGCAGCATCGGCAAAGGCGTGCGTTCGTTGAACGCAAACTTGGTCGCCGCGCCAACGACCTGTTTGGTGACCTGCGTCAGTAAGTCTTCTGAAAGCGTCTCTGACATTCTTGCAGCGATGAAAAACTGAACAATCCGTCGAGGAGAATACCCCCAGCATCTTCACGGTCCACGGCGGGGCGACCTGACCAAATCCAACTCTGGCATGCTCTTTGCTTTGTGCGACATAGCGCGGGATTGCCACAGAATCCCGTTTCATGTTGTCTCACTGAAGTGCCCGCCATCGCCGATGGCGGGTTTTTTTATTCTTTTTCTTCTTCGTCTTCAGGTGGTTGTTTCGCATCTGTGCTGGCACGGCAGGCGGCGGATATAACCGGCTTCTGCGCGAGTAGTTCGCGTATCTCGGGATTTAATCTTTCAGATGCCGCGCGGAGCTGTGCTTTGTTCTTTTTTTCATATTGCTCGAAGAAGCGAATCCGTTCTTCGTCGGCCGGATGCGTCAGCACAAAGTCGGGTACGCTTGAGATCTCAGACTTCGATTCTTTATTGATACGTTCGAAAAATTCGCGGATCGCCTTGCTCGAAATGCCCGCTTCGGCAAGTTTACGCGCAGCAAAGGCGTCGGCATCGCGCTCGTGGTCGCGCGAGTTCTTGAGCAGCAATAACAGCGCCCCGGCGTCGGCGGCGAATGAAAGAATCGTCGCATCGTCAGTCATACCAAAAGCGAGCGTCAGTACAAGCCGCAAGGTCATGTATTGACTCAACTGCTGCATGCCGTGGCGGCGTTCGACGTGACCCACTTCGTGCGCAAGAATACCCGCCAGCTCTTCGTAATTTTTGGCTTTTTCCACCGTCGCTGAAAATACGGTGATTTTTCCCCCCGGTAAAGCAAAGGCGTTCTCTACCGGAGATTTAAGAATTTGGATATCGTACTGATGAGTAGTGCCCGCTTCCCGAAAATAAGGCAAGAACTTACGCAGGTCGCGCACAGTTTCGGCAGAGGTGCAAATCGCGCCAAACTCCTTGAGGCCCGCCTCGGCCTGATCGCCGACTTTTTTGTCCCAGGTGACGGGAATCAGGTGGTAGCTGTTTTCCATGAAATAATGCGCGCCAACACCGGTTATGGCCAGCGCAACGGCCAGCGCGATAATCACGCGGCCAAACGATTCAGACCAGACATAGGTCGCATAACGCCAGAAGATATTCTTATGGGAAAGATACTTATCACGTACAAGCCGCGTGAATTTCAGATCCTGAATGACGATAAGCGCGCTGGTATGGTTACCCTTGACCCGCCACTCGATGAGCTGCTCCTTTAACCGCGTGCGGATTTCAAACCCATGATTTTTATCGAGCGAAAACGCGAATTTTTCGGTCTGTGTCTCAGTATCGATTTCATAAAAATGCAGCTCCTTATTTGCTGCATCGTAGATCAACTGGCCGCGCCGCTCACGCGGTTTAACACCGTCGAAATGAATTGCTTCGGTACGGTGTATCATGTCAGAAAATCCGCGATATTATCGAGCAGGCTCGCCGCATCGGCCAGACCATCAGCGAGGGCGCTCGCATCGGTATCGGGTTGTGCATGCATGAGATCGATATCGGGGTAAGCCGAGAGACTCACACCCTGCAACAGCACCTTCTTCAACTTCACCATCCACCAGGGCACCCAAACACCGAGGGTGAGCAAGGTGAGAATCGGCCCCAGAAAATTAAGCACGAAGATATCCGCACCGTCGACGTCTCCTTTAAGGCGTTGTCCCTGAAAGAGAGTATGGTTTGCATGGTAGTTAGCGACCTCCGCGGTAAACCAGCTATTCCAGACACCGAATGTAACCAGGGTGAGAAGCACACCTTTGAGATAAATGACGAAAATGTCGCCACCGTCGCCGTCATAATCGAACGCTGAACCGCCGATCATCGTGTGGCGGTAAAGATAGGTTCTGAGCTGAGCAGAAAACCAGGCCGCGTAGATACCGAACGTGATGACAGTGAGAAATCCGCCTTTTAAAGTGAGCGCGGTTAAGTTGCCTGGCCGCCCCGAAAAGCGGAAGCGCACCTGGTTAAACGACGTGCGCGACATACGAAATCGGTACATCGCGACAATCACGGCCGGTAACAATAAAATGATGCCAATAGGCAAGATTATGCCGAGAAAAGGCGATATTTTAACCAGAAGGGTGTTTAATCCGATGATTATAGCCAGCAACACGGACGCTTTGAGAAAGCCGATGAAACGCTCTTTGCCCGTCGCATGCCAGCCCATGCGGCCACCCGCAATTTCTGTGTGCATGTAGAAATACCGCTGCACGTTGACGCGGGCCCAGAAATTATAGACACCTAATGTGATGAGTGTCAGAAAAAAATTTTTGATGAGTAGAATGAAAAATTCGCCGCCCTTGCCGCTAAAAGAGACGCGCAACTTAACTTCCGCTTGCACAAGGGGCCTAAGGCGCACGCCGCCCGGGACACACAAGCTCTTTTCGCCGTTGACACGACAGGCTTTGTCCCGGGTGCTGGTAGAGTAAAATGCCCGAAAGTGCGCACGATAATAAATTGCCGCAGACTGTTTTTGCCTTTTTTGTCTGGCAGGCCGATCTTGTGCGCGAAATCACCCCAGGCGAAGCCGAAGCATTCTTCGATTTCCTGAGCGGTGGTAAACCAGACACTACGCATGGTCCGCTGAAGAGCGAACTTTCCGAGCGTTATCCTAAATTCTGGCGCGAGTACGTAAAACACGGCCCGCTGTCGCCTCTCGAGTTGAGCCTGCTGCTGCACAAGGCGGATGAAAATCTGCGGGCTGCTATTCTGCAGATGCTGAGTGCAGTGCACCGGGCCGCTGCCGGCAAAAAACGCAAACAGACCGCGGGTCTCGCCGATGCTCTAGCCCGGCTCTTAAAACGCGATGAAACCGCGTTAGCCGATTTGCAGCGCTATTTTCAGGCCAGCCGCTTTGCCGCTACGCTCAAACACGAACCGGCCCCCATCGAAGCGGCGACAGCGCAGGCCATCGCGGCCACCGAAGCCGCGGCACCGCAGATAACACAACCCAAACCGACGCTGGTGAGCGAACCCGTCGCCGAAGTCACAGGCATCAGCGAGAAAACATTTGAAAACGCATCGGCCGTCATCTCGGTTCTGAAACTCGTTCCCTGGAGCGAACACGACGCCGTAAATCCCGAGCGACTGCAATTTTGGACAAAGGGTGCCCGCGTCATGCGTTGCATTGGCATCATCGACCGTAGCCACGATTTCAAGAGTTTCCAGTTTATGGCCGAAGAACCCACGCTATTCTTCTACAAGCCCGGCCAGTTCGTGACACTCGAGCTTGTCATCGACGGCAAACGCGCGCTGCGCTCGTATACGATTTCATCAAGTCCCTCGCGGCCGCATCTCATCGAAATTTCGGTTAAAAAACTCAAGCACGGGCTCGTTTCAAACTATCTGCACGACCGGCTGAATATCGGCGACACGATCATGATGAAGCCGCCTGCGGGCAAGTTTCACTGTTTCGATACAACTTCCGATAAATACCTGTTTTTGGCAGCGGGCAGCGGCATTACCCCCATGTTATCGATGGCCCGCTGGTGGCACGATACAGGCGCCCACCCCGACGTAATCTTTTTTCACTCGATACGCGAACCCGAAGACGCCGTTTTTGCCGAAGACATGATTACGTTTACTTCGGCGAACCGCAATTTCAAATACATGACCTCTTTTACCTCGCCGTCGTTACCCGAATCGTGGCCCGGCATGAAGGGGCGGTTTAGCGAAGAGAAGTTGCGCCAAATCGCACCGGACTTCATGGAACGCATGGTCTTTACCTGCGGCCCGGATTCCTTCATGAAAAATGTGAAGCTCGTTCTGGAGAAGAACGGATTTCCTCTCAAAGAGCGTTTTCGCCAAGAGAGCTTCGGCTCGGCGCAACCAAAAGCGGACACGACACCGGTGGGTGCGACCGCCGCAAAAGTCGATACGGTACCGGCGCAAGCCGCACTACACCGCCCCGCCAAACCAACTCCCGGCGAAAAAGGGCTCAACCCCATCGTGCACTTTTCCCTATCGGCGCTCGAGGTTTTCGGGGGCGATATGGATATTCCGATACTCGAACTGGCTGAAGAGGTCGGTATTGAAATACCGTCTTCTTGCCGGGCGGGAACTTGTGGCACATGCCGTGCTATGAAAATTAAGGGTGAAGTCGAATGCGAAGACACACCCGGGCTGACCGACGTCGATCGCGAAGCGGGATATATACTCACCTGCGTTTCCCGCGCCAAAAATTACGTGGAAATAGAGGTATAGATGTTTGCCAAAGCCCCCGAACGCAGAATGCTCACCGTCCGTATTATACTATTTGCGGCTTGGGCAACGCTTATTGTATCCTTGTTCTGGGATCCGGTCACGGTTCACCTCACAGCACCCGACAGCGCGAGCCCGTTTAGAATTAAAGACACCGCGGTGGCTGTACAGGGGCAGGTGCTTGAACAAAAGCCCTATGCGATGGGTGCGCGCATGTTCTGGACCATGGTGTTACCGTGCGTGCCGATGCTGATTATGCTGTTAGGCCATGAGGCGTGGCGGCGTATTTGCCCGCTTTCACTCGCCTCGCGGATTCCCTATTATCTCGGCATTCAATGGCTGCGCAAGACTTTCAACCGACAAACGGGCAAGATCGAGAAAAAGCCCGCAACCATCTCGCCAGATTCTTTTCTTTCG
>JAFLED010000112.1 GCA_017302045.1 Spirochaetota bacterium | reverse complement strand
CTTCGGTAAACGCTTTCACCAGGGTGTATTCGTAATTATAGACCGCCTGTATCTGCATGTTATTCGCCGAGAGATAGCTGGCCTGAATGCCCTTGCGGTTGAGCAGCGGTGCACTTAGGCCAGCTGCGAGCCCGTAGGCGAGTGAAACGGGCGTGCCTTCGAAGTGCCCGCCATTAAAGGCTTCGTAGCCGACAGTGCCGTCGATGGTCAGCGACGGATAAAACCTTGCGCGGGCGACGTCGACGTCGAGTTTGCGCGCCTCGAGGTTAAGACTAGCCTGTTTGATATCGGGCCGGTTCTCGAGAAGTTTTACCGGAACGGAAGTGTTGATGTCAGCGAGCTGTATCAGCAGAAAGTTACCCGACGTACGCGGAATCGGCTGGGGAAACCGCCCCAGCAGCAGGTTGAGCCTGTTTTCGGTGACTGCGATACGCTGCTTGAGCTCGTAGCGCCGCGCGATATTCTTTGCGACCTCGGCCTCGAAACGCGTGACACCGAGCGAAGTCGTGCGTCCGGCTTCGCGTTGCAGAACAACCATATTCTTGACCTGGTTGAGAACGCCGATATAATCTTCGATCAGTTGCACCTGGTTATCGAGCGACATCAGCTCGTAGTACGTGTCGGCGACTTCAGAGATAAGGTTCGTCAGCACGTAGCGGCGGCCTTCGATGCCGGCAAGGTAGCGCAGGTAGGCGGCCTTAGTCGCATTGCGCAGTTTTTTCCAGATGTCGACTTCCCAGTTCATGACAAGACCGCCGCGGCTGAAGCGTGTCTGGCCATTCGCGTCTTCGGTGCTGAAGCGCTCGGTCTTCTCGACGCCTGCGTTTGCGCCGACACCGACTTTCGGCAGATATTCCCCGTGCCGCGCCATAATCTCGTTATTCGCGACATTGATTTCCTGTTCGAGAATCGCGAGCTCCTGGTTATTCTTGACCGCGATATCGATCAGCGCGACCAGTTGCGGCTCCTGGAAAAATTCTGTCCAGGCCTTGTTGGCGAGGCTTTCTGTCTCGGGAGAATTTTTCCAGTCGGTAAACTCCTGCGGCAGTTCGAGCGCCTTGTGGTCGCGGCGGGGCAGGGAAGGCACGCACGACGATACAATACACAGTGCCGCGAGAAAAAGAATCTTAGTGCGCATTTTTTTTACCTCCGGCTTTTTTGACCATTTCAAGCGACTCGGTTAAAGGTTCTTCGTCTTCTTGCTCGAAGAGTTTTTTACCTGTAGCGATCGTACCAAATATGTAGTAAAGACCCGGTACAATCACGACGCCGAAGATAGTACCGAAGAACATCCCACCCAGCGCGCACGCGCCGATGGTATGGTTGGCGATTGCACCCGGGCCGGTCGCGACCACGAGCGGCAAGAGGCCGGCAATGAATGCGAACGACGTCATAAGAATCGGACGAAAGCGCGCCTTCGCACCTTCCATCGCCGCCTCGAACACGGGCAGCCCCGCCTCTTGCCGCTGCTTTGC
The DNA here is from genome assembly GCA_017302045.1 of Spirochaetota bacterium. GTDB lineage: Bacteria > Spirochaetota > Leptospiria > Turneriellales > Turneriellaceae > Turneriella. The sequence goes on along the minus strand of JAFLED010000112.1, from coordinate 10,255 downwards.
AAATTCGACGATCAGCACGGCGTTCTTGCCCAAGAGGCCGATCAGCATGATCATACCGATCTGCGCATAGATGTCGTTAGCAAGCCCCATGAGCTTGAGGAAAAGAAATGTCCCGAAGATACCCGGCGGCAGAGACAAGATGACCGCAAACGGCAGAATAAAACTCTCGTATTGCGCCGAGAGTACGAGGTAGACGAAGATAATCACGATAATAAAAATCAGGATCGCCTCGTTACCGCGCTGCGCCTCGTCGTACGACAGGCCCTCCCAGCCGACGTCGAACCCGGCGGGCAGCGTCTTCGCGACTTCCCGGATCGCCTTGATCGAATCGCCGGTAGTGTAGCCCTGGCTCGGCAGCGCGTTGATTACCGAAGATAAGTATGCGTTGTAGCGCGTAATTTCATTCGAACCCTGAATCTGGTGCAGGGTGAGGAACGACGAGTAGGGCACCATCTCGCCCTTGTCGTTGGGGGTGTAGAGTTTCTGGATATCCGACGGAAAGCGGCGAAACTCGGGCGCCGCCTGCGCATAGACCTTGAAGAATTGGTTAAAGCGGATGAACCCCTGTTCATAGGTACTGCCGATGAGAATACTGAGATTCTCCATCGCCTCGCCGATATTCACACCTTTTTGCATTGCGACCTTACGGTCGAGTTTCACAACCAGCTGCGGAAATTTCGCCGAATAGAACGAGAAAAGCCCGGTGAGTTCGGGCCGCTTACGCAGGTCTTCCATGAACTTCATGTGTACCTTATCGAACGCGGTGTAATCGCCGCTGTTGGTCTTATCGAGCAGGCGAAACAGTACGCCCCCCGCCGCGCCGAAGCCGGGCACCGCAGGCGGCTCGAAGAATTCGATCACCGCGCCGAAGTGTTTGGTTTTCTCCTCGAGTATCTCCATCACCTTATGTACCGAGTTCTTGCGTTCTGACCAGTCCTTGAGGCTGATGAGGCAGGTGCCGGCATTCGAACCTTCACCCTCGGTGAGGATCTCATACCCGGCGAGCGATGCGACCGAGTCGACACCTTCGATCTTAAGCGCCTCTTCTTGCAGTTGTTGCGCAACATCGTTAGTCTTCTCAATCGTCGAACCCGGCGGGGTCTGAATGATCGCGTAGATCATGCCCTGGTCTTCACCGGGCACAAAACCCGCCGGCACCATCTTACTGACGAAGAAGATACCCGCAGTAAAACCGATGATGACGAAAGTGGTGAATGTGCGCGTGCCCGAGAGTTTGCGCATCAGCGCGACATAGCGCTCGTTGAGCTTTTCGAAATAGAAATTAAATTTCTCGAGCAGTTTACCGATCGGGCCATGCGCGTGCTGGCCTGGTACGTGGGGCTTCAGAATCATCGCCGTCAGCACCGGTGTCAAGGTCAGAGCCACGACACCCGAGAGCACAATCGACGTCGCCATCGTGATCGCAAACGAGCGGTAGAATACACCCACGGGGCCGGGTAGAAACGAAACCGGTACAAACACCGAAGTCATGAGCAATGTGATCGCAATCACAGCGCCACTGATTTCACCCAGTACCTCTTTTACCGATTTATAGACGCTGAGATGCTTTTCGGCCATCTTGGCATGCACGGCCTCGACGACGACAATCGCGTCGTCGACGACGATGCCGATCGCAAGTACCATGGCAAAAAGCGTGATCAGGTTGATCGTGAGACCCAGCGCCTTCATGAAGGCAAAAGCACCGATGAGCGATACCGGCACCGCGATCGTCGGAATCAGCGTCGAGCGCCAGTCGCCGAGAAACACAAAGACGACAATCGCAACCAGAATGAAGGCCTCGACGAGCGTGTGCAAGACCTTCTCGATCGAGGCGTCGATGAACTTCGAAACGTCGTAGCCCAGCTTGTAGTCCATCTGCGGCGGAAACGATTTCTTGAGTTCGGTGAGGCGCGCCTTGATGTTCTCGATTACCTCTTTAGCGTTACTGCCCTCAGTCTGCTTGAACATGATCGCGGCCGCGGGGTGCTTATCGACGTCGGAATAGATATTGTAGAATTCGCTGTCGAGTTCGACCTTCGCGATGTCTTTCAGGTACATGACCTGGCCGCCCTCTTTGGCGCGTACGATGATATTGGCGTACTGTTCGGGTTCGTTATACCAGCCGTCATAGGTCAGCGTATATTCGAGGGATTGCGCCTTTTTACCGGAACTCTGGCCGAGCCGGCCCGGCCTCGCGATAATACTCTGGCTTTCGATTGCCTTCATCACCTCGGTCACTGAAACGTTGTAAGCGCGCATGCGATCGGGGTCGAGCCACACGCGCATAGCGTACTGGCGCGCACCGAGAATACGTGCCTGCCCGACACCCTGAATACGTTTCAGTTCGGGCAACAAAAAGACCGTCGCGTAGTTATAGAGAAATTTTTCGCTCGCTTTCGGGTCTTTGCTGTAGAGGTTCACGTAGAGCAGCATACTGGGCTGCACGGGCTGCACGAAAATACCCTCGAGGCGCACGAGCGCCGGCACGCGGTACATCATCTGGTCGACGCGCGTTTTCACCAGCACCAGCGCGTCGTTCGCGTTCGTCCCAGGTTCAAAAAGCACCTGTATGACGGCGTCGCCCGAACTCGTCGCATCGGAGATCATATAACGCATGCCTTGCACGCCGTTAATGGCCTGTTCGAGAGTAGTGATCGTCGATTGTACCAGCACCTGCGCGCTGGCACCCGGGAAAGACAGGTTGATCGTAACGCGCGGCGGAGCAATGTCGGGAAACTGTGAAACTGCAAGAGTTTTGATGGAAAGCAACCCAATGAATACCACGACGATCGAAAGCACGATCGCGAGCACCGGACGGTGGAGAAACTTGGCGAACATGGTTTGCCCCGTTAATGCGCTGCGAGCTCGAAGCTCTTCAGCACCGCTTCTTGCGGTTCGATTTTGGTTTTGACGATTTCTTTGTCATGTACCTTTCCGAGGCCTTCGAGCAGTATCAGGTCGTCTTCTGTGACACCCGATTCGATGACGAAGAGATGCGGCACTTCATGCGAAACGGTAATTTCGGTTGCGGCGAGCGCGCCCTGTGCGTTAATTTTATACAGGTAACGCTTATCGAGCACCTCGTAGGTCGCTTTTTGCGGGACAACAAGCGCATGGGTCAGCTTTTCCCTGATGATGACGTTGCCTGTCTCGCCGTGGCGCAGCAGCCGTTCTGGGTTCGGGAATGTTGCGCGGAACGGAATGGTTCCGGTTTCATTATCAAACTCGCCCTCGATCGTATCGGCGATACCGGTGTGCTTAAATTCCTGTCCATTCGCCATGATGAACCGCACTTTTATGGGGTCGTCCTTGCCTTTATTTTTGCCGGCCAAATTCAGATAATCTTTTTCGGAGACATTAAAATAAACCCAGAGCTTTGAGATATCTGACATCGTCGTTAACAGCGCCCCTTCGTCGACGAGGCTGCCGCGCCGTACCTGGAATTTGTCCATGATGCCGCTGAACGGGGCCGAGACGGTTGCAAGATCGAGATGGCTTTTTGCAAGGTCCATCGCTGCTTTGTTCTTTTTGAGACGTGCCCGCACGAGGGCAAGTTCAGTGGCTGAGACGACGTTTTCCTTGAAGAGCTTTTCGGTGTTTTCGAACTCGATTTCGGTCGCCTCGTATTCGGCTTTCGCTTTATCGTAGTGCGCCTGCACGAGCATCGGCATGACCTGGAACATTTTCTGGCCTTTCTTGATGAACCGGCCTTCGTCGACATAGATGTGCGTGAGATAACCTTTCTCAAAGGCCCTGAGTTCGATGTGCTGGATCGCTTTGACCTGTGCGACGTACTCGCGGTTCACGATGACATCCTGACGCCACGGATGCGTGGCACTCAGGGCTTCGGATTCTTCGGCGTGCTTGTGTTTGCATGCGCCAGCCGCGGCGACACAAACGAGTGCGGCCAAAAGCAGCGAGAAACGCGGGCGCGCTTTTATTCCTGAATTTATTTTTTTCATATTTCCTCCCGGGGCGCGCGGCGGTTACGCGGCGGCGCTCAATCGAAATGCCTGCCGAGGCGTATGCCTGGCGGCGTGATGGTCGATGTGTTAAACCGCGGGAGGTGCGCGGGAATTTAAGGGATGATCGTTTTGCGAATCGGGAAAAATAGACGAGTGCGGTAAAAATGCCTCGCGTGTGAAAGTGAGGATAACAAACCGGGATAGCTCACCCTGTGCAAGCGCAGCCTCTGCGAGGCTGTCGTCTTCAAACTCTTCGTTAGCTTCGAAAACAACGGTAACGGGCTGTGTTACCGCACTTTTGAACGTGGTTTTATGAAACGAAACTTCCTGGATTTCACCTTTAGAAACAGGGGTAAAATTGGCGCCGACAACAAATACGGCGGGCACCAGCAAAAACGCCAGCGTTCTTGAAAGCAGTCTATGAGCTATATTAAAAGACACGCTGGTCGATTATAATCATTCCGCAGCGGGGTGGCAATTTTTTTCGTTTTTTTTCCTCCTCCGCCAGCTAACGGTACATGACTCGCGGTGTTGGCAGCGCGGCTACGCGCTTATGCGCTGGGGGCTATCGGCATACGCGTTAACGACCCTGCCGTCGTGCCCGATGTCAATAAACACATTGTGTACGCACGCGATAAGGGGGGACGGGTCGTTGCACGCCAGCTGCTTTGCCTTTCAAATGGGTGTAAACTTGCACCGTTGATGGTTTATACCATCGAGGCCGGCCAAAAGATGTAGGCGCATTTCGCCTGGGAAAATTACAATCTTTTCAGTATATATTCTCCTGGCTAAAGTGTCCTTCGCAACGCCTATGCTTTCATCGGATTCCATTCTGGATATTTACCTGCAGCCCGAAGAGTTTTATTGGGGCGATGGTGAAACCCGCATCAAAACTCTGCTCGGCTCCTGTATCGCCATCTGCATGTGGCACCCCACACTGAAAATCGGGGGCATGAGCCATTCGTTGTTACCTTCGCGCGGCGATAAGAGACCGAAAGAGGGCTTTGCCGAAGCCCGTTATGTCGACGAAGCCGTAGAGCTCTTTGTTGCCGAGGTGCGGCGTAGCGGCACTCAACCGGGACAATACCGTGTAAAAATTTTCGGCGGGGCAAATGTATTGCCGTCGATTCAGGCGGAACATGCGATTGGACCGCGGAATTATGAAATGAGCAAGAAAGCTTTGCTCAGGCACGGTTTCTCTGTTTTTTCGGAGCACACCGGCGGGTCGGGAGCGCGTAACATAATTCTCGATCTGTGGAGCGGCGAAACGTGGATGCGCAAGTTATCTTAAGATGCGAAAAGATATCCAGGTCATGATTATTGACGATTCGGCGCTGATACGGCAGCTGCTCAGCGATATTTTGCGGCAAGACCCTGCCATCGGTGCGATTGAAAGTGCTTCAGATCCGATTTTTGCCCTGCGCAAAATGGAGAAAATCTGGCCCGATGTGATCGTACTCGATATTGAGATGCCGCGCATGACGGGTATCGAGTTTTTACAAAAGATTATGCGCGAACGACCGACACCAGTCGTAATTCTGTCGTCAAAAACGGATAAAAATATGGCATTGGGTATTGAAACGCTGAAACAGGGAGCGTTCGAGCTGATCCAGAAGCCTGCGACCGGGCTGAAAGATTTTTTGGAAAATGCGGCCGAAAATCTGCTCGAAGTGATTAAAGCGGCAGCAGGCTCAGACATTGCAAAGGCCCCGGTGCCGGGTTTACCAGTAAACCCGGCAGCACCCCGCGCGCGTTTAACTCCCGTGGCGCGAGGTGCGGTAGAAACCCTTATCGTCATCGGAGCCTCAACCGGGGGTACGGTTGCGATCGAAAAAATTCTCACGAGAATAGATTATCCACACCCCGCGATCGTGATCGTTCAGCACATGCCCGCCGGATTTACCCACGCTTTTGCAGGCAGGCTCGACGGACTGTGCGCCTCCACGGTCAGGGAGGCGCGCCACGGTGAGGCGCTCGAGATGAATCATGTCTACATCGCGCCAGGTGGTTTGCAATCTGAAGTAACCCCGTTGGGTGGTCAGATAAAAATATCCGTGACGGACGCGCCTCCCGTTAACCGTCACAGACCTTCGGTCGATGTATTATTCGATTCCACGGCCCGCCTGCGTCAGCACCGGGTGTTGGGCATCTTACTCACCGGCATGGGCGCCGACGGCGCCCGGGGGTTACTCGGTATCAGAATGCGCGGCGGCACAACCATTGCCCAGGACAGGGCGAGCTCGGTCGTTTTTGGCATGCCTGCCGAAGCCATTAACCTCGGCGCCGCAGAAAAAATCTGTCCCCTCGACGAGATCGAGACCGAAATTCGTGCCTATGCGGCAGTCTAGGGCCCGCCGACAATTTTTTCAACCACGGATAGCAGGCGCTCGGGTAGAAAGGGCTTCACCATCCATGCCTTGGCACCGGCGAGCTGGCCTTCGCTGCGTTTTTTCTCACTGCTCTCGGTTGTGAGCATTACAATGGGTGTAGAGCGGTATTGGGCAAACTGCTCGCCGTTTTTTATCGTCCGCACAAAATCGATACCGCCCATATTCGGCATATTGACATCGCAGATGATCAGGTTTGGGGAAAACCCGGGCACCTTTGTGAGCGCGTCCTGACCGTCGACGGCAGCACAAACCTCGTATTTTGCCCCCTCAAGAGTAAAGCTCACCAGCTGCCGAATGGGTTTTGAATCGTCGATTACCATTATTTTCTTTGCCATTTTTTTCTCCGCTTAATGTATTTTTTTTCGCTTATTGTCCGCATAATACCGCTAAACTAAGGTCAGCTCGGATTTTGTCGGTGCATCGGCGTTCGCATCTCCTCGTTCTTTGGCAAGGCTACGAAGTTTTTGTATTTCATCCACGTCGAGCAGGCGTGCAATGCTCAGGAGCAAAACAAAACCGCCGGGTGTTTTGCCGACATGATGGACAAAGTCGGCCCTGATGTTTGTACCGAAATTCGGCGGCTGTTCGATGTTATCCATACTGAGTTTGACAACTTCATTCACAGCATCGACAACAAGACCTATGTCGAGTTGCGAGCCTTCGTATTCAATTTCGGTCACGACGATACAGGTCATACGCGTGATATCCGTCTTTGGCCAGCCGAACCTGCTCGCGACATCGATCACCGGCACGACATTGCCCCTGAGGTTGAGTATACCGAGTATGAAGGCGGGTACCAGTGGTACACGTGTCACCGCGGTATACTCCATGATTTCTTTGATGTGGAGTATATCGAGGCCAAAAACCTGATCCTTGATGTGAAACGTCAGAAATTGCGCTTCTTTTACCGGGCTGTTCACTGCGGTTTCCATATCAGTCAAACCTGACAAAAGCGCCGTTGGGGGCAGGTGAGGGATCGCGTTTCAGGACTCTCGTCTGGCCATTGGGTTTTGAAAAGACCGGCATTTTTCGCGGCGTCGCGGCCGACGTCCCAGATTTTTCGCCAGGCATTGCCGATGTCGAGAAGAAGCTGATGACCTCTTGCAGCGACGTCGCCTGGGCGTTCAGCTCTTCGGCAGTACTCGCGAGTTCTTCGGCAGATGCCGCGTTGGTTTGCGTCACCGAATCAACCTGGCGCATCGACTGTTGCATCTGGTCGACGCCGATTTTCTGCTGCTGCGAAGCCGCGTTGACTTCCTGTACCAGGTCTGAAGTCTTCTGAATCGTCGGCACGATGATTTCCAGAAGCGCGCCGGCTTTTTCTGAAACCTGAACACTCTTGGCGGCAAGAGAACCGATCTCTTGTGCGGCCGACCGGCTGCGCTCTGCGAGCTCGCGAACTTCCGATGCGACGACGGCAAAGCCGCGCCCGTGTTCGCCGGCGCGGGCCGCTTCGATAGCTGCGTTGAGCGCAAGCAGGTTCGTCTGGTAGGCGATTTCTTCGACCAGTTCGATTTTCTTCGAGATGTCGCGCATGACCTCGACGGTTTCGCGTACTGCTGCACCGCCGTCCTGGGCTTTTTGTGCCGCATCGACGGCGATATCCGACGTGCGCATCGTGTTCTCGGTATTTTGCGTGATGGTGGCAGCCATCTCTTCGAGGGAGGCCGACGATTCTTCTACGTTTGCCGCCGCTTCGGTAGAGCCCTGGCTCATCGACTGCGCCGACGCGTTGATTTGTTCGGCAGCGCTTTGAACATTATGCACCGCGGTCAGAATGCTTTGCATGGAGTTCTCAAGGCGTTCGAGCGCCGAATTCAGGTTATCGCGCACAATATTGAATTCGTTGTCAAATTCACCCCTGACGCGGGTTGTCAGCACTCCTTTCTGTAATTCGTCCAGGCTGCGGCTGATATCGTTGACCGCCTGTTTTTTTTGCGTAATGTCCGTGGCGAATTTCACAACCTTCCATAATTTTCCCGACGCGTCAAAGACCGGGTTGTACACTCCCTGGATCCAGACTTCGCGCCCACCCTTGGCCATGCGCCTGAATTCTCCCGATCTGAACTCACCCCGGTTCAGCTGTTGCCAGAATGCCCGGTATGCTTCGCCCGCAGCCTCAGAGGGCTCGACAAAAATGCGGTGGTGCTGTCCCCTGATTTCGCCCAGCTCATAACCCATGAGCGAGAGAAAGATTTTGTTCGCCTCTAAGATAGTCCCGTCGAGATTGAATTCGATAACCGCCTGCGATTTATGGATTGCCTGCAACTGCCCGGAATAATTGGCTGCGGCGACTTTTTGTTCGGTGATCACTGTGGCAAATTTGATGATCCGCGTTAGTTTGCCTGCGGCATCAAAGATCGGGTTATACGCACCCTGAACCCAGATTTCGCGGCCACCTTTAGCGAGACGCTTAAATTCGCCCGACTGGAATTCGCCCTGGTTCAGCCGAAACCAGAAACTGCGGTATTCGTCGCCCGCGGCATATGCAGGCTCGACGAAAATGCTGTGATGTTTTCCGATGACTTCTTCTGCGCGGTATCCCATGGCCGCCAGGAAATTGGCGTTGGCTGCGAGAATCACAGCGTCGGTACTGAATTCGATGACTGCCTGCGATTTATCGATGGCTTTCAGCCGGGCGCCCTGTTCGGCGATACGGCGTTGTCCGCGCCGCAGCAACAGCATTATAGCCGTGCCAGCCAGTAACAGCATGACAGCTGTTGTTATGATGAGCAAGGTCAGATCGGATATCCCCGTAATCAGTAACATAACCGGATTATACATATTCATTTTGCCTCCGCAATGGTTCCCTGTTTTATTTCTTTGTCTTCGGATATAAGATCGATGAGACCCGGCACATCAATGATCAACGCGAGGTCGCGCGAGCCGAGCACGGTCGCTCCGCCGAGTCCGGGAATTCCGGCAAGAAACCCGGTGAGCGGCTTAATGACGGTCTGGTATTCGCCGAGTGGCTCGTCGATGACGATGCCGAAGCGAAAATCCCCCTGTTGAATAACGATAAGACTTTCGCGTTCGGTTCTTGCACCGGCCGACATGAAAAGATCGCGGAGCCGAATATAGGGTAAGACTTCGCCACGCAGGTTAAAAAGACGGCTGTCGTTCAGGCCGGCTTTACGACGGTGCTGCCTGAAATCCACGCATTCTTTAATCACGTCGAGCGGAATGACAAATTTTTGCGTGCCGCTGCGAACTAAGAAGCCGTCGATGATCGCAAGTGTCAGCGGCAGCGATATCCGCATAGTCATGCCGCGGCCTTGTTCTGAACTCAGGCGCACAGAACCACGCAGCATGTCGATGTTCTTTTTAACAACGTCCATGCCGACACCCCGGCCCGAAACCTCGGAGACCTGGGCGGCGGTAGAGAAGCCGGGCAGAAAAATAAACTGTTGTATCTCTGCATCGCTGTAGCTGCGGTCTTTTTCTGCAAGATGGCGTTCGCGGGCGCGGTTCAGAATTTTTTCAAAATCGAGACCGCGGCCGTCGTCAGAAATTTCGATGAGAATCATGCCCGCTTCGTGGCGGGCGCGCAGCATGATTTTTCCGGCAGCGGTTTTGCCTGCCTTTATTCGTTCTTCTGCGCTTTCAATACCGTGGTCGATCGCATTGCGGATAACGTGCATCAAGGGGTCGGTAATCTTCTTGACCAGGTTCTTATCCAGTTCTGTCTCTTCGCCATCGAACACCAGGGCGACTTCTTTACCCGTCTGCGCTGCGACATCACGCGCGATGCGTTCCATCTTGCGAAAGGTCGGCCCGATGGAGACCATACGCATGACCATTGCCATTTCGCGTACCGATTCAACGAGGCGCGTCATTTCGGCTATGGGACGCATAAAGTCGCGTGCCCCCCGGTCGCGTGCAAGTTGCAGCAGCGTCCCA
>JAFLED010000111.1:3691-11745 GCA_017302045.1 Spirochaetota bacterium | reverse complement strand
TGGCTTCTTTATTTCTCTGCACGCCGACGTGATCGCACCGTATGTTCTGCACTATGCCAACGACGAGCAGAAAAAGCGCTGGTTACCGGGCATCATCAATGGCACGAAAATTCTTTCGATCGGTATGACCGAGCCGGGTACGGGCTCTGACCTTGCTGCGGTGACGACAAAAGCCGAAGACAAGGGCGACTACTTTCTGCTCAACGGTTCGAAGACATTTATTTCAAACGGTTACCTTTCTGACCTCTGCATCGTCGTTGCCCGCACCGGTGAAGGTCAGGGCGGAATATCTTTGCTTATGGTCGAACGCGGCATGGAAGGCTTCGAGCGCGGCCGTAAGCTCAAGAAAATCGGCTTGCATGCGCAAGATACGTCGGAGCTTCACTTTAACGACGTCAAGGTACCGAAGGCAAACCTCATCGGACGCCTCAACGCGGGTTTCCGTTATCTGATGCAGTCGCTCGCGCAAGAACGCCTTGTGCTCGCGATTTCGAACATTGCTTCGGCCGAGGTTGTGCTCGGCCAGACGGTGAAATATTGCAATGAGCGCCGCGCCTTCGGTAAGCCGATCGGTGCATTTCAGAACACACGTTTCAGCCTCGTCGACATGTATGTCGAACAAGAAGCCGCACGCTCGTACTGCGATCGCATCGTTGAGCTGCACATGAAAGGCGAAGCGACGCCCGCACAGGCTTCGGCGGTGAAGCTGCAATGCTCCGAGCTTTTACAGGCACATGTTTCGAAATGTCTGCAGTTCTTCGGCGGTTATGGTTTCATGATGGAGTATCCGATTGCGAAGGCATATCTCGACTGCCGCGTGCAGACGATCTATGCGGGTACCTCAGAGATCATGCGCGAGATTGTATCGAAAAATCTCGGGCTGGCAAGCACGTAAGAATTTCCCGTTTGTTCTGGCCACGGGATATCGCCCGTGGCCTTGCGCTATGCATGCGCACCCTGGCCTTATGCGGATTTCTCTCTTTTATCGCACTGGCCTGCGCCTCGAAGTATAACACCGTAAGGCTCAGCCGCGATCAGAAAACCAACAACGCTTATCTCGCACTAGTCACGGAACACTATGTCAGCCTCGACGGCGACCGTGTTCTCGAACTCGACCGCGGCGAGCGCACTATCACCTTTGAATTCAGGCGTCCTGCGGCAATCGGTAGACCCGCGAACGACGCGATCATGGTAACGATAAAGCTCTATGATACGGATGCCCCGCCGCATGGCAGATTACGCTTCGAGGGGGGCGGAGTGAGCGGCGAATTCGACATACAGAACCCAAAGCGCGAGGTTTTTTCGGAGACCGTTACGGTGCTCGACAGCGGACAACGCCAGGTAGATAATCCGAATCTCGCAAATAGCGCACAGGCGCAGACCGGGTACATTACGTTCGGAAAGCCCACCGCAGCGGGCGCGGCCCAGAGGTCATGGCACTTATACCGCTTTGAAATCACACCCGAAAGCGATGTGTTGACTTTGGTTCGCAGCGCCAAACAGGCCGCCGTTTTCATTAGTTCGGGAAATCTAAGGGCCGAGGCGCAGATTTCGGAGAAACAGTTGGGTGCTTGGCGCAGGTATGCATCGGGTGACTATGACGACAAGGTCGACCCCTGATGATAAGGAAATGCGGGGTCTGCGATTGCGGAGTACTGTATTTCGGCCCCGCGAGTGGTATTTCCTTTTTCGCCCTGTCTAACCTTACTTAACTGGCGTATGGCCACAAAGAAAAAGGCCGCGAAGAAGCAGGCGAAGAAAAAGCAGGCGCGCGCGGCTAAAAAAAAGGCAAAGAAAAGTAAGGGTGCAGGCAAAACCCGTCAGATTCCAGAACACCATCATACCCTGCTCGAAAGCGAAGCTGCCGCGGCGGGCGTTGTTGCGGTTGAAGAGAGAAAGCAGCCGATCTTCTCAAAAGTACAGTGGTCGGTGCTATTGATTCTCGCCTTTATCCAGTTTATGCACATCGTCGACTTCATGGTGTTGATGCCGCTCAACAAGAAGTTCGAGGAGCTTTTTCACATCACGACGAACCAGTTCGGCTGGCTAGTTTCGAGTTATACGCTCGCGGCTTTTCTTTCAGGGATTGCCGGCACTTTTTTCGTCGAACGCATTTCGCGGAAGCGTACATTGCTGTTTGCCTTTGCCGGGTTCATTATCGGTAACCTGATTTGTGCGATGGCCCCAGGGTATAAATCGTTTCTTTTGGCCCGCGTCGTCACGGGAGCGTTCGGCGGTATCTTGTCGGGAATATCATTTGCGATTATCGGTGATCTCATCGAGCCGCAGAAGCGCGGCCGGGCCACCGGTATCATTATGATCTCGTTCTCGGTGGCGTCTGTGGCGGGTGTTCCGGCCGGTATCTGGCTTGCGAGTAAATTCTTTCCTCAGTTGCCGTACTATCTCATCGCAGCGCTCTCTGCACCAATCTTCGCATACGCCTTTATTAAGCTACCTTCGCTCAACCAACACCTCTTCGGCCCGCGCTCCAACATCATCCGCCAGGTCACAAGCGTATTCGCAGAATCGAAGCACGTACGCCTGTACTTGCTGATGATTTTTCATTTTATCGCGGCCTTTAGCATCATTCCCTATATCGCGGGATTCATGCAGAAGAACCACAACGTCAGCGACACACAGTTGCAGATTGTCTACCTCTGCGGCGGACTCGTGACCATCGCGAGTTCCGCTATCGTCGGGGGACTCACTGACAAGCTGGGGTCCGTCAAAGTTTATAGCATTGTTTCGGCGCTCGCCTCGATTCCGTTTATTCTCGTGACAAATTCGTGGACGCACAATTTTTATGTGCTGCTGCTCTTCGTGACATTGTTCTTTATCTTCGTTTCGGGCCGCATGGTACCGGCAATGGCGTTACTCAACAACACAGTCACACCCTCGGTGCGCGGGACTTTCATGAGTCTCAACGGCTCGGTACAACAGCTCGCCATGTCTTTGGGCGCCATCGCAGCTTCGTTTATTTTGGTGGCCCCGCCGAATCAACCGATACAGCACTATGCCTGGGTAGGGATATTCGGCGTCGTTTTTAATATCGCCGCAATTCTCGTAGCAAATACTTTTAAGAACAGGTAATTATGAAAGAAAAACTCGAAAGTCTGCTGAGCCGGGTACAAAATCCGCTGACGCATAAGTCGATTACCGACGATAAGCTGCTCATTGGGATTTCCCCCGACGAAAAGCCTGTCATTGAGCTTAAGGCAGGCGGTGATAAAAAGTGGCAACTCGCGATTGAAGCACAACTCAGAACACTAGCGAGCAAAGAAGGCATCGCGCCCGACGGTTTTAAGTTCAAATGGAGCGAAGCGAAACCCGAAGTCACGAAACAAGGGCCCGTCTCACGACCGCAGCGCAGCATTCCGGGAGTAAAAAAGGTGATCGCAATCGCCTCAGGCAAGGGGGGCGTGGGGAAATCCACCGTATCGGTTAACCTCGCCTCAACCCTGCAACAAATGGGCAAAAAAGTCGGTCTCATGGATGCCGATATCTATGGCCCGTCGATCGGCAAGATGCTCGGTCTCTACGGCCGCCAGCAGCTCGATGTGCGCGACGACCGCATCACGCCGGTGGAGAAATTCGGCCTGAAACTCATGAGTTTCTCGTTTCTCGTCGACGAAGGCCAGCCGATTGTCTGGCGCGGCCCGATGCTCGGCAAGGCCGTTGAACAGTTTCTGTACGACATGAACTGGGGTGAGTTGGATTACCTCATTATCGATCTGCCGCCGGGTACAGGCGACACGCAACTTTCTCTCGCGCAGCTGGTACAAACCGACGGCGCGATCATCGTTACAACACCCCAATCCGTAGCCCTGCTCGACGCGGGGCGTGCGGTGGCCATGTTCGAGCAAGTCAACATACCGATTCTCGGTGTTGTCGAGAACATGAGCGAGTTCATCTGCTCGCACTGCGGTAAGCCTAACCACATTTTTTCCCGGGGAGGCGGTTCGCGCCTGGCCGCGAGCTCGGAGAGTGTGTTACTGGGGCAGATTCCCCTTGTCGAAGACGCCATGGCCGCTGCCGAAAAGGGAGAAATCGCCGTTTACAAGAACAAGAACAAAAAGATCGAGCCGGTAGTAGATGCTTTCACGCATATTGCGCAGAATGTCGCCTCGTTACTCGAACGCTAATAGACTATCTTTTAAGGAGCCGTTATGATTCTCTCGGGAATAGAAATCAAGAAGCGCCTCGGTACGGATATCATCATCGAACCATACGACGAGAAATACCTGAATCCGAATTCGTATAACCTGACATTACACGACGAGCTGATGGTTTATAAAGAGAGCCTGCTCGACATGAAGAAACCCAACGAGACGCAGCTATTAAAGATACCACCCGAAGGGTTTGTGATCGAGCCGGGCCGGCTTTACCTGGGGCGCACACGCGAACTCACCGAAACAAAGAAACTTGTGCCGATGCTTGAGGGCCGCAGCAGCGTAGGTCGTCTGGGTCTTTTTGTGCATATTACCGCCGGTTTCGGTGATATTGGTTTCAAAGGCTTCTGGACGCTGGAAATATCGTCGATTCAGCCGGTACGCATCTACGCAGGCGTACAGATCTGCCAGATTTTCTATCACACCGTTGAAGGCGAGTATACGGAATACAAAAGCGGGAAATACCAGGGCAATACGGGTATTCAGCCCAGCCTGATCTATAAAGACTTCGAAAAATGATCGGGCGCTCTGCCCGAGTTCATTAAATCGCAACCCAGCGCGGGCTCAATTCGTTGCCGCAAGGCGCAGCAGATTTTCCCTGTTGTTGGCTTGCGGATCGGCCACAACGGTCATGCGCAGTCTTTCCAGAATCTCGCCCACCGCACGACCGTGAATCCCTAATTGCTGTATATCGGTGCCATTGACCGCAAGGTCGGTCGTGTCCATCGGTTCACGCGAACGCAAAATCGAAACAAAATGGCGACTGCAACTATCCCGAAAAGCCCGGATCGCTTCTGTAGAAAAGGCCTTCGTGCGCATGGTGGCTGACCCCATATCGAGAAAAAAACGCATGTGAGACCCACGATCTCGCCTGGTCACTTCGGCGAGATGATGCTTTAACGTCTGGCGATCCGGCTGATCTTGGATTTTCAACAACGGTGTCTCCAGTAACGCGAGAGCCAGCTTCAACTCGGCCGTGGGAAACTTCGTATCGAGCATTGTGCGGCGCGCGGTCTCTTTGTCCCTGACGCCGAGAAGGTAAAACAGAGAAGCCGCATACGCCGCCATCGACTTCAGATGCAGAGCATCGAGCTCGC
Organism: Spirochaetota bacterium; assembly: GCA_017302045.1. Taxonomy (GTDB): domain Bacteria; phylum Spirochaetota; class Leptospiria; order Turneriellales; family Turneriellaceae; genus Turneriella. Next base: position 6,479 of record JAFLED010000111.1, on the reverse strand, counting down.
GGAGTAAAACCGCGCTGTGTTCTTTATCGAAAGCAACGGCAATATCGGGCAAGAACGCACCAATGATACCGGCTTCAAGCAGGTTCTGCCAGAAGGCGCGTTTCTGTTTCATCCGCAGCGTTTTACGCCACTCGTCGTAAAAACGTTCAGGGGCAACCTTTGCGGTCACCGACACACAGGCGAGCATCGCTTTGCGCGTGTTGTCTTCAACGGAAAAACCCAGCTTGGCGGCGATGCGGCAGCCGCGTATCGGTCTTAACCCGTCTTCGGTAAAGCGGGCAATCGGGTCGCCAATGGTACGCAATGTCTTTTTTTCGAGATCTTCGAGCCCGCCACAGTGATCCCGGAGCTCTTTCCGCGTGACAGAATACGCCAGTCCATTCACCGTAAAATCCCGGCGTTTGATATCTGTCGCAAGGTCTTTGGCATATTCTACTTTATTCGGTCTGCGGCCATCTTCGTAATCGGCGTCGGCGCGGTACGTTGTGACCTCGACCTTTTGACCCTTATATAATACCAGAATGGTGCCAAACTTGATGCCCACCGGCACGGTACGCGGAAAAATCTTCTGTACCTTTTCAGGCAGCGCATCCGTCGTGTAATCTAGATCTGAAAGTTTGCCCTGGATCAGCAGATCGCGCACGCTGCCACCGACAAGCCAGGCCTCAAAACCGTGTTTCGCCAGCGTCTCTTCAATATAACGACAGACGGAATAATTAGGTTCTGCGAGCCGTATCTCTTTCAAGGGTTAGACCGTGCTCTCCGCGGCGGCTCAGCGCGCCCGAATCTGGGTGTCGTCCCCCACAACAATCGTTCCGGTGACGTTTTCGAGGTGCGCGTTGCGGCCGATGAGCGAATTTTCCAGTTTGCAGTTCTTGAGCACAGAACCACGGTCGACGATACAATTGATCAGGGTTGAGTTTTCAATCTGGGCACCTTCAGAGACACTCGCATATTCTTCGAGCTGAGAACCGTTGACTTTCGCATCGCCGGCAACGGCAAACATTTTGCCCGCCCCGCGGCGACCGAGAATAATCTTATTCGTATCCAATATCGCTTCGAGCGTGCCGGCATCGTCCCACGCCGTGAGTTTTTGCCAGACAAAGCTGATTTTTTTCTCTTTCAGCATGTATTGAAACGCGTCGGTCGCCTGGTACTCATTCTTAGTGCGGATGTTATTCTGCACGATATGATCGAGCGCCGCAAAGAGTTCGGCAGAACTCGGAAAATAATTCACGCCCGGGATGGCGAGGTTAGAGACGAATTTTTCGGGCTTCTCGACGAGGCTCTTTATGGTCTGCCCTTCGCCCATCTCGATCACACCGAAACGGCGCGGATCTTCGACTTCAAAGACACCAATCACGGCACTTTTACTCTGCATCATGGTTTCGATGTCGCCCTCAAAGAGCGTATCGCCATAGATCAGTAACATCGCATCGCCCGGCTGAAATTTGCCGCGCGCCATGTAAATCGCATGGCCGAGGCCCATTTGTTCTTTTTGTTCGACAAACTCGATTTTAAGATTCGGATACGCGGCGAGAATTTCACTTTCCATGAGTTCGCGCAGATAACCCGTAATGATAACGAAATCTTTTACCCCGGCTTGGGCGGCTCGGTCGATGATGTGAAAGATGCTGGGTTTACCCGCAACGGGCAACATCGCCTTAGGCAGCGTATGCGTCAACGGACGCATGCGGGTTCCTTTACCGGCTGCAGGAATGAGGCATTTAACTGGCATGAAGGCGATTACGGGTAGCAACCTCGTATTTCAAGCGTTATTGTCCCCCCAGCCCCGCCCGTTGCCGCGTGCAGACAAGGGAATTTCTTCTCGGGGCGGGCATTACCTGACCTTAAGCCACTGCAGGCGTTTATCGATATCTTGCTGTTGCTCGAGCATGAGTTCTTCGACATCGCCCCCGGCGTTATCCAACCGGGTAATCTCTTTTTGACGCACCGCAATACGATCGTCGATGGCCTGTACGACGAGGGTGCGCACCAGCTGCGATAGGTGGCGTTTTGCGTCCGCAAGGACTATCTCGTTTTTTTCACCAAACGCTTCTTCATAGTCCATAATAATCTCGGCGAGCAGGGCCGAGAGTTTCTCGGGCAAAAATTGCATTGCGGAGTTCAGATTTTCCCAGCTATAGGCTTCGCCGGATTTCAAGCGGTCATGGAAAAAAGAGTATAAGAGGTAAGCATTCTCGTTCTCCCAGGGTATTTCGCCCAAGAGCATCTGCTCTTCGCCGAGTTCGGGAAACTTGAGAATGAGCGCGATAATCTCTTTTTCCTGCTTGCTGACGGGCTTTATTTTAGCAGGCGGCGGCAGTGCGGGTTCGCTTACGGGCTGCACCCAGGCGGCAGCCGGTTTATTACCCTGACCCGGAGTCTGAAAATCCTTCTTTAGTATCTGTATATCGACCTGCAACGCCGTGGCTGCCGCACGCAAGAATTCATCCCGCTCCAGCTCGGTCTCGAGTGCGCGTACATACTCATAAAACTCGACGAGCGCTTTTTTCTTTTGCGCCAGATCACTGACATGGTGCTTGTGTGTGAAGAAATACCAGACCAGGAACCGCACCTCGCTGTGCGCGTCGCGGATCAAGGTTCGCATCTCGTCGGGTGAAAGCCTGCGGCTGAGATCGAATGGGTCTTGTTTTTCCCCCGCCGCGAGCGGATGCACCACTTTTGTCGCAAGATTCGCCTTGCGCGCGATGCGCAGCGCTTTAAAGGCAGCCTCGGTACCTGCGGCGTCGTTATCGAGAAAAAAAACCACGTTGTCGGTGAAACG
>JAFLED010000111.1:0-3672 GCA_017302045.1 Spirochaetota bacterium | reverse complement strand
TTTTACCTGTTTAGCCTGCTCAGCGGTGAATGCTGTGCCTAAGGGTGCTATAGCATTCTCTAAACCCGTCTCGAAGAGACCCAAGACATCGAGATAACCCTCGCACAAGATGGCGAGACCCTCACGGCGGATGGCCTGCGCTGCTTCACCCAGACGATAAACCGAGGTGCCTTTATTAAAAAGCGGAGTCTCGGGCGAATTGACATATTTGCCGGCATTCTCTTTTTCACGCACGAGCCGGCCGCCGAATGCGATCACCTGCCCACGCAGATCTTTAATCGGAAAAATCCAGCGGTCGCGAAAGCGGTTATACGTGTCATGGTCGTTGCGACCCGTCAGACCAATGACCGTGAGATTCTCAATCGCTTTCGCGAGCAGGTCGGGTTCGTTACGGTAACGCTCGTTGAGTTTCGTTTCCAGAAACCTCTGCGTGTCGGGAGCATACCCTAACTCGAAAACCTGAGCGGAGCGGGGGTGAATCCCCCTGGAGTTGGAATACCGTTCTGCGTCGGAATTCGCATACGAGCTCTGATAAAGTTTATGCGCCCAGAGATGCAGTTCCAGTAACGCTTTTTTGCGATCGTCTTCGCCGGGACGACGTGGCTGGTGTGAAAGTTCGATGCCGGCAAACTCGGCCAGCAGCTTCAGCGCCTCGACAAAGGAGAGCTTATTGTACTCTTTGGCGAACGTGATGACATTGCCGCCGACGCCGCAGCCGAAACACTTGTAGATACCTTTTTGCGGGGAGACGGAAAAGGACGGGGTTTTTTCGCCGTGGAAGGGACAAAGGCCCCAAAGGTTGTTACCCTTCCGCTTGAGCGCCACGAAGCGCCCAATGTAGTTCTCTACGGGAAGGGCGGCAATGATGCGATCTGCGTCGGATGCCATGCATTGCCAAGATCGCGCCGACCGTCAGGGCGACGCGCAAATAGCAAATATATTATGCTTCGTGGTAAATATTTCTTTTACGAAAGCGTTTACGCTCTGCCTGATCGCGTTCACGCTTTTTGATCACGCTGGGCTTTTCGAAATATTCACGTTTTTTGAGTTCTGTGAGAATGCCTGAATTGGCTACCTCACGCTTGAATTTCTTGATGGCGCCCTCGACGGGCTCGTTGTCGCGCACTTCAATACCATTTGAGAAATGCTGCGAAATATCTGCGAGTTTTTGCACTAAACCTCCGTTGTTTAACACCGCGGCCCCTTGGGGTACCGACCGGTTGTTTTGGGCCTTTTAGACAGGTCGTCAAGGTTTTGGCATTTCGGCGCAAGGCGTTTGACGCCGGGTGGCGGAATGCGAGTAGACGGCATGAAGAAAACGATACTACATTATGTCACATGTCTTTTACTGGCCTGCGGTGCATTCATCTATGCCGACGGCAAGGCCGAATTCGCTCTGGAGAAAGACAAGAACGGCGTCAAAGTCTTTACCCGCAAAATCGAAGGCTCGGCGCTTAAAGAATTTAAGGGCATTACCTCAATCAAAACGTCACTCACGAGCCTTGTCGCACTCATGGACGATACCGCGGCGTATACGCAATGGTTATATAACGTGACCGAGGCAAAACTCATCCAAAAGATCAATTATAACGAGCGCGTCACGTATACTGTCATCCACGCGCCGTGGCCGGTATCCGATCGCGACACGGTAACATATTCGAAAATTGTGCAAGATCCGAAATCCAAAATCATTACCATTCATCTCAAAGGCCAACCCGACAAAATGCCACCGCAAGGCGGTAAAGTGCGCGTCCCCGCGCTCAAGGGTTTCTGGCAGTTTATCCCAAACAAAAACGGTTATGTGACGGTCATTTACCAGGTGCACTCGGAACCCGGCGGATCTATACCTGATGCGATCGCCAATTCGACGACGACGGATATCCCCTACAATACGCTGCTCAATATGCACAAGCAGGTGAAGGCCGAAAAATACCAGAACGCAAAAATCCCCGAAGTCAAAGAGCTGGACGCAAAATAGACAGGGGCCTCGCCGGCGAAACGCTTAGAGGCTTTTTACGGTCTTAAAGTTTTCGTCGCACAGGTCGATGCGAACCTTGCCTTTGGCAAAGACTTTTTCAGAAAAACCCGTCTTGAGAATCTGCATCGCAGCGAGTAATTCGGGGTTTTCGAACTGATCTTTTTGTATCACAAAACGCACCAGATAGGTATCGCCCTCTTTATCGAGCTGCGCAGAGACCGGTGAGTTATTGTAACCAATTTCGTTCATAAAAAAAATCGCCGACTGGGTTTGCTCCGCCGAAATGCTGCTCTTCACGAAAAGTTCAACCTGACCGACCATGTGTTTCTTACCGTACGGATTGCACGCCGTTAACGCCAAAATCAGCACCGCGCCGAGAAAATTCAATTTTTTCATGCAGGCAGATTTCTTTATCCTGCCTGCGTGTCACTAAATCTGCCTAAGAAAATCGAGATACAGCGCGGCGACGCGCTCGGGGGCTTCTACCTGCGGATAATGCCCGACACCTTCCAGAGAGTCGACGCGAGCCTTGGGGTTTCTGAGCGCAAAGGCTTCGGCGAGGTGCCGTCCTGAGATCGGGTCGAGCGGCCCATTGATCAGCTGCACCGGAATCTTCGTCTGCTCCATAGCATTCACCCACCTCTCGCGGTAGAGGCGCCGCTCTGTCATATAACGCAAGAGTTTCGGTATCACCAGCCTGCCCTTGTTGTAACAAATCAGCTCCCAGAAGATATCTACTTCACGCTCCGAAGCCTTGCGTTCGCCAAAAATCGCCGCAAACGACGAGCGCAATTTTCCCTTGGTAGATAAACGGGCGAGCAGCGGCCCCAACGGGCCCAACATCAGTTTTTGGATCAGCAGGGGTTTATGAAACTCCGGATAGAGACCGCCGTTCAGAAAACACACGGAAAGCGCCGGCTTCTTCAAAGCACCTTGCCGGGCCAATAACTCTTGCGCGACAGAAACTCCGTAATCGTGTGCCAGTAGATGGTATTTGCGCGTATTTGTTGCGTAAAGTACTAGCTCGGCAATATCTGCCTGCTCGCATATCGAATACGTGTGCTTTTGCGGCTTGGCTGAAAAACCAAAGCCGAGCATATCGAAGGTGATGAGCCGGTACTTTTTCTCCAGGAGCTGCCAGATCGGCAGGAAATCCCACGACGAAGTCGGAAAACCATGGATCAGCAGAATTGTTTCTTTACGGGATGGTTTCGACTCGCGGACAAAAATGCCACGGCCTTTAAAATCAATATAGCGACCGGAGGATAACCAAAGCGACAGCTCGGGTAACATACCTCCTTTCGCCATGCGAAAGGAGGCGGGTAAAGTTATTTACCGATCGCCTTAACCACCTTTTCGGCGCCGTCTTTGAGGCCGTCGGCGACTTCGAGTTTAATGCCGCTGTTCTTGAGGATTTCCTTCGCCTCTTCAGCGTTGGTACCTGCAAGACGTACCACCAGCGGCACAGTAATCTTCACATTTTTCGCCGCTTCGATGATACCGTTTGCAATGCGATCACAACGCACGATACCACCGAAAATATTCACAAAGATCGCTTTAACATTGGGGTCGGAGAGAATGATTTTGAAGCCGTTGGTTACGGTGGTAACATTCGCCCCACCGCCCACATCGAGAAAGTTTGCCGGTGAAGAACCGGCGTACTTGATGATGTCCATCGTTGCCATCGCGAGGCC
>JAFLED010000110.1 GCA_017302045.1 Spirochaetota bacterium | reverse complement strand
AACCTTCGATGAAACCTTTTTCGCGCGGGAAAATTTTAATTACGATACCGAACCTGCGGCGAAGGCAGTGATCACCATGGAACAGTTAGCGGGCGCACACGCATACCACTACTACCACGAGATACAGGCGGCATTTTATAGCCGCAACCAGGATATCACCCAGCCCGCCGTTTTGGCTGACATTGCTGCGCGGTACGGCGTCGAACCTGCCGCATTTTTAGAGTTTTACGGAAGCGAAGCGGCCCAGCGCGAAACCTGGAGCCAGTTCGAGTTCAGCGCAGCGCTCGGCATACGTGGGTTTCCCGCGCTGGTGCTCGAGCCACTGAACGAGGCTGCGCAGAATGGCTCGCAACCCAATCACCAGTTCTATCTCGTCACACGCGGTTGGCAACCGTATGAGCAAATCGTCGCTGCCATCGCACATTCCATGAAGACGGTGACGAACACGCAAGTTACAGGCGAAAGCTGCGAGATCGACGGCGCATGCGGACCGTGAGAAATTGCGGTTCAAGGATATAAGTCGATGCGAAAAATTGTCATCCACTCACCCGGCGGGTATGAAAAGCTGCGCATCGAAGAATTTCCCGACCCCGTGCCGGGTGAAAACGAAGTTGTGGTGCAGACGGTCGCCGCCGGCGTGAACTATGCCGACTGCTCGGTGCGCTGGGGAGTCTATGAATCGGCGAAAAAATTCGTTGGCTGGCCGATCACTCCGGGCTTTGAGTTTTCAGGTGTCATCGTCGCGCGCGGCAAGAAAGCAAAACATAAACTTGGCACCAAGGTTTTTGGCGTCAGTCTGTTCAACAGTTACGCGACGCATGTGTCTGTACCCGAGCACCAGGTTTATCCGCTACCGAAAAAACTCACGGCGATTCAAGCCGCGGCTTTTCCCGCGGTGCACATGACGGCCTACCATGCGCTTTTTCAGCTGGTGCGCATTCGCGCATCCGGAAAAATTCTCGTCCATTCGGCGGCAGGCGGCGTTGGTTCGGCGCTCTTGCAGCTCGCTCGGATTGCGGGCCTTGAAAGCGTCGCCGTCGTCGGCGGCGCGCATAAGGTCGCGTTTGCAAAAGACTTCGGCGCGCATGCGGTTATCGATAAGAGCAGCGAAAATTTATGGCAGCGCGCGCGAGACCTTGCGCCCGAGGGTTATGACGCGATTCTCGATGCAAATGGTTATACGACTCTCAAAGAAAGTTATGCGCAGCTTGCACCGACAGGCAAACTGATTGTCTATGGTTCGCATTCGCTGCTACCCAAAAAAGGCGGACGGATAAATTACTTCAAGGCGGGCTGGGGCTTATTACGAACGCCGCGGTTTAACCCGCTCAGAATGCTGAGCGAGAATAAGACGGTGAGCGGTTTCAATATCTCTTTTCTCTTCAGCCGCCGTGACCTTTTAGACGAAGCGATGACCGATCTCTTACGCTGGCTGGCGGCAGGTAAGCTGAGGCCGCCAGCGGTCACCGAAGTCCCGTTTGAAAATGCCGCCGAAGCACACCGGCTGATTGAATCGGGAAAGTCGGTGGGCAAGATTGTGCTCGTGCACTGAAGTGGCTTAGCGCTGCACAGGCAATTAATCCCCCTAGCCCTGTTATGCAGGGTTTTTTATTCGCCAATAACTAGACTAAACTGTCATTTTTTTAGTTGTTTTTTGTTGACTCAATGAGTTATGGCATGATTTTTGGTAGACTCAATTGTCACTTACGTTTTTGCTCACCTAGGAGGGTCTTCCATGAAAAATCCAACCATGACTGCCGGTGCCTCTGCACCCCATCAAAAATTCGACCAATACCGCGCCTACAAGGCCCGCCCGCTTACCAAAGATCAGAAAAAAGACGTCACCTTTCTTTTTGGCGGATTAACCTGGAAACACGAGCGCCTGCTCGAGGGGGCGTTCCAGAACATGGGCCTCAAAGCGCAGGCGCTGCCGAATGTCGAGCGCGCCGACCTCGATACCGGCAAAGAGATGATCGACGCGGGTGCCTGCTGCCCCACGACCTTCGTTACGGGCAATCTCGCGAACTTCTTAAAGAAGAAAGTCGCCGAAGAGGGCAAAGACGCCGCCACGAATAAATACGCCTACCTCACCGCCGGTGCCTGCGGTGCCTGCCGCTTTGGCCAGTACCATGAATCGTACAATATGGCGCTCGATGCCATGGGTCTCAAGGACTTCCGCATTTTCCTTCTCGCACAGGACAAAATGGATCAGGGAGAATCTGAAGACGGAGCGCTCGATCTCTCGATGCCCTTCACCACCGCGGCCTACATGGCGGTGCTGATCGGCGATATTCTCACCGACCTCGAATACATCACGCGCCCGTATGAAGTCGTGCCGGGCACGACCGACCGCGTCCTCAAAGAGTGCGCTGATCATCTTTACGAGGTTTTCAAGAATCGCCCGATCGTCGGTAAAAAGTGGAGATCCCTCATGTGGAATCTCTCCACAAAATATTTCACGAACGCGCTCAAAGAAGTTGGCAAAAGATGGGCAACGATCGAAGTCGATCGCTTGCGCATGAAACCAAAGGTAAAGATCACCGGCGAGTTCTGGCTGCAAACGCATGAAGGCGACGGCAACTACAACATCAAGCGCTGGCTTGAGAAAGAAGGCGCCGAAGTTGTGCCGCCGCCGATTGTCGTGTGGATCGACTACCTCATTCGCGCCGACCTGATCCAGACACTCGAGGCACGCCGTGAAATCATCAAAAATGCGGGCCTTAAAATCTGGCTCGGCAAGATGGCGCAGAAGATGATCCACTTCATCTATAACAAGCTGCGCAAAGCAGTGGGATTTATCCCGTACTATGTACCTGACCAGTACGAAATACGGCGCCTTGCGGCCCCGTATTATCACATGCGGCTTTCGGGGGGTGAAGGCGATATGCTCGTCGGGAAGGCGCTCATGTACTACCACAAGAAAGCCGTGCACATGATCTGCGAACTTTCACCGTACTCGTGCATGCCCAACACGATGTCGATTGGCGCGATGGCCGCGGTGCAGGGCAAGTACCCCGATCTCTTGTATGCACCGATTGAAGTGAAGGGCGACGCCGAAGTGCATGCGATCTCACGCTGCCAGATGATTCTCACCGAAGCGCGCAAGCGTTCGCAGGCGGAGTACGACAAGGTTCTTTCTGAGCTCGGCCTCACCGAAGCCAGGATCCGCGAATACGAAGCAAAAAATCCCGAGCTGCGCCAGGCGACATACCGCGTTCCACATTATGGTGTGGCGGGTACCGCCGCGAATTACGCGATCCACATCGCCAAGCGCATGGGGATTAAGAATTCCTATAAGGAGACTGGTGTTTATGGCAAGTAACGTCTCATTCTCCGGCGCACCCTTCGACTCCGCTCAGGGAGCGCAATTAAGGTCGCTGAGCGGAGTCGAAGCGACCGAGGGAAAATAACATGCTGCTCGGCATAGATGCAGGTTCGACCACCTGCAAATACACTTTGGTCGACGATAACGGCGACGTGCTTGCCCGCGAATACGGACGGCATAACAGCAAACAGGCCGAGAAGGTGCTCGAATTCCTGGGCAAGCTTGAAGCAGAGCATGGGCTAACCCCGGGTCGCGACCGCATCTACTTCACAGGTTCGGGCTCCGGCTTTATCGCCCCACAGGTCGGCGGAAAGATCATCCAGGAAGTCGTCGCGGTAGCAGCGGCGGTGGAAAAACTGCACCCCAGCGTACAATTCGTCAGCGAGATCGGCGGCGAAGACATGAAGACGATCTTCTTCACGGGCAGCTCTGAGGCGAAAAACAAGCAGGTCTTAATGCAGAGCGCCTGTTCGGGTGGTACCGGCACCTTCGTCGAAAAAACCGCGCGCAAGCTCGGCGTCATCGACGAACTCACGAAGATGACGTATAACGACCTGACGCTCCACAAGATTTCGTCGAAGTGCGGCATTTTCGCCGAGGCCGACGCCAACACGCTCGTCAAGGCGGGGGTTTCGATTGAAGAAATTATCGCAAGCCTCTTCGAAGCCGTGGTTTACCAGAACCTTTCGACGCTCACCAAAGGTAACACGCCGATGCCCGAAGTGCTGCTCCTCGGCGGGCCAAACATGTTCTTCAAGGGGCTGCAAGAGGCGTGGAAATACCATCTCGGCAAACTCTGGAACGAACGCAAGGTTGTGCTGCCCGAGGGCAAGACCGTCGACGACGTCATTCTCGTGCCTGATGAAGCGCTCTACTATGCGGCGTTGGGCTGCATCGAAGTCGCAAAGTCAGAGGCATCGGACATTGGCCGCCAGCTGAACGACGTCCGTGTCGCTGGCGGCCCTGGGGCATCCTTGCCCTTGGGTGTTTACACCGGCCGCGAAAAACTCGAATGGTGGCTTAAAGAAGGCCAACATGCAGAGAAGAAGAAGTCGGGTTCGACAGGGCTGTGGTCTACGATCGAAGAGCTGCAATCGTTTAAGAGTGAATATGCAAATTCGCAGCGTGGTATTCCGACCCCACCCCCTATCCCCCTCCCCATTAACATGGAGAGGGGGAACTCTCGCCTCCCCTCTCCACATCGTGGGGAGGGGCCGGGGGTGGGGTTGACGGCAATCCTCGGCTGCGACTTCGGCTCCACAACCGCCAAGGCCGTCTGCCTCTCCACAGAGGGAGAAGTCCTCTTCTCTTGTTATGCGCTGTCGAAAGGCAACCCCATCGAAGACGCAAAGAAACTCTTTAAGCAGGTCGAAGAGGCGGGTTACACCAACCTCCTGGGTGTCGGCATCACCGGCTATGGCAAAGACCTGTTGCGCAACATCATCGGCGCCGATGCGCCGGTCGTCGAAACCGTAGCGCATGCAACCGCCGCGCTGCATTATTTTCCGGATGCGGATTGTATCTGCGATGTCGGCGGCGTCGATGTCAAGATCATGCTCATCAAGCAGGGCGCCGTCACTGACTTTCGCCTGAACTCCCAGTGCTCGTCGGGTAACGGTGCCTTTCTCCAGGGCGTCGCGGAACGCTACCAGGTGCCGCTCGACGAATATGCCGAGCGCGCCTTCAAGGCCGAATCGCGGCCGCAGCTCTCGATGGGTTGCGGTGTGTTTCTGCAAAGTGATATCGTCAACCAGCAGCGCAAGGGCTGGAGCGCCGACGAAATCATGGCGGGTCTCGCGGGGGTACTCCCCCTCAATTGCTGGGTCTATGCCGGCGGCTTCAACAACCTCGCTGCAATCGGTAAAAAATTTATCCTGCAGGGCGGCACACACCGCAACCTCGCTGTCGTAAAGGCGCAGGTGGATTTCCTGCGTGCTAAGGTACCGGATGCCGAAGTCGTGGTGCATCCGTATTCTGGCGAAGCCGGTGCGATCGGTGCGGGTCTCTGCGCGATCGACGAATACAAGCGCCCTTCGACAAGCTCAGGGCAGGCTTTCAAAACAAGTTTTCGCGGTTTTCGCGTCGTCGAAAACCTGCACTACAAAACCACCACGAATGCCGAGACCGTCTGCACCTGGTGCCCCGTGAACTGCAAGCGCACGTTCATCGACGTTGAGCTCGAGGGCGCCGAGGGCCGCGAGTGGTCGAAGGTGCCGGTCGCCGCAGGTTGGGAGCGCGTGATTACGAATAACTCGTGTCCCAAGGGTCTGGTTGAAGACAAAAACGAAATGAAAATCATCAAAGCCGAAATGGACAAGACGCGGGCCGCGAACCCGAACATAGGTGAATTCGTGCGCAAAGACGCGTTCAAGGCGGTGGAGTATGCTTAAGTTTTTCAAACGCGACAGCGGATCGACCCCACCCGTCTCCCCCTCTCCACGTAGTGGGGAGGGGGCCGGGGGGAGGGGTAATCTCAGAGTTGGAATCCCCCGCGTGCTCAATGTCTGGAACACCCACCAGTTCTGGATTGGCTTTCTGACCGCGCTCGGCATCAAGCCGGAGAACATCGTATTCTCCTCCGAAACCTCGGAAGAGCAAGGCCGCGAGTTCGGCAAGGGCCGCGGTACCGTCGATTGCTGTTATCCCGTGAAATGTATGAGCGGGCACTATGGCGAGCTGGTGTTCTCGAAGCGCAAAAAGGTCAATATCGTGCTCTCGCCGATGATACATGATTTGCCGTCGTTCATGCAGGGGCATGTGCAGGGCACGCTCTCATGCCCGCGCGTCATGGCAGGCCCCGAAACGATTAAATCGGGCTTTCTGAAAGAACGCGATATATTCAAAGAGAACAATATTGTCTATGCGACGCCCTTCGTCTCCCTCGGCGAACATCCCAAGGTCGTGACGACACAGCTCTTCGGCGCGCTCAAGGACACGTTCAACCTCACGCATGCAGAAACAGAGAAAGCCGTCGACAGCGGCTTCAAGACACTCCGGCGCTTTAATGAAAGGGCGCGCGCCGAAAGCCGTGCGATTCTCGAAAGAGCCTGGCGCGAAAACAAACCCGTCGTCATGGTGCTCGCGCGCCCCTACCACATGGACTCGGGCATCGGCCATGAAATCGAGGTGGAGTTACAGTCGCAGGGCTATGCAATTCTTTGGCTGCAGTATTTTCCCATCGACGAGGATATTATGGACTGGCTGTTCGGCGACGAAATCGCCTCGGGTTATTTAAAGAGCCCGTTTGATATATCCAACATCTGGACTTCTTCGTATAGCTCGAACACAAATGAAATCTTGTGGGGTGCGAATGTCGCAGCGCATGTGCCGAACATCACCTGTGTGATTCGTCTCTCAAGTTACGAATGTGGTATGGACCAGCCAACCTACACGCCGACGCAGAAAACTGTCGAGGCCTCGGGCACGCTGTTCTTCAAGTTTGGCGATCTCGATTCAACAAAGCCTGCGGGTGGTATCAAAATTCGTATCGAGACCATCGTGCACTACCTGCGCAAGTATTCAGACGAGATCATCGCCAAAAAGGCAGCGCGACTGACGCGGCCCGCACCCCAGGGATGGGGTGAGCGACCACTGGCAACGCACCAAACCGAAAATCCCGTGCCATCGCGGTCGGCCGTTACAGGTTAAGAGCGACGGCGGGAATCGGGTTGCGGTACCATGTCGGCGACTCGTGGTGTAACCTGGCGTGAATTGCGCTCGACTCGATATTTCTGATTTGTGGTCGGTTTGCCGCGAATGTGCAGACGCTCCGGATACTTACTGAATTTAGTTTTGATCACTACCGCGTGTAAATCCTGGGGCCGTTTTTGGGTGCCGTTTCCCGTTTCGGGCGAAAGTATCAATGTGCGCGCCGGACAGGCGATTGAAAGTGGATTTCTTACCGGCACAGCCGACTCATGCGACGGAGTCGAAGTCGCTTTCGACGGCGGCAGTTATTCTGCCGCGATTCTGACCGGCTCAGGCAGCCAGCAGCGCTGGCGCATCGCCTTGCCGTTGCCGTCTTCGGGTATTATCTGGAAGCATAATTCACTGCACACGGCGCGTATTCGCGGCCGTTTCGGCAGCGATACATACTCACAGGAAATTTCAGTCAGCTTTCGTAAAGGGCAGAACCGCGATGTGAATGGCGACGGTTATAGTGACCTCATCGTCGGAGCGTCTGGATACAATGCAAGTCAGGGGCGGGCCTATATTTTTCTGGGTTCAGCTACGGGCATCGTGGCTACGGGTGCCGCCCAGCGGGATATTCTGCTCGAAGGTACCGCAACATCGCAGAACTTCGCGCTAGGGGCGCCGGCCTGGGGCGATTTGAATGGCGATGGGTACGCAGATGCGCTCATCGGCGCAGAGGGTTACAACGCCAGCAATGGCGGAGTGTTCATCTATTACGGAAGCTCGACCGGTATTGCAAATCTTTCGGCCCCCCACTCCATTATCAGTGGCACGGGAGGCACGTTCGGGCGCCGTGTTATAACTGCGGACTTTAACGGCGATGGCTACAGCGACGCACTGGTTGGCGCCGAAGGCGCAGGGAATGCTTACATTTTCCATGGCGGCGCGAATGGCATCGCCTCGACTACTACCGCTTCCGCAAATACGTTGCTTACGGGAGAAGGTGGCAATTTTTCCGTATCAGTCGCTGCCGGCGACATCAACGGCGACGGTTATTCCGATGCCCTGGTCGGCGCCTGGCTTTTCAACGCAAATAATGGGCGTGCTTATGCGTTTCTGGGTTCTGCAACGGGAGTTCCCAATATGCCCGCAGCCTCCGCCCCAACGCGCATCGATGGCAGCGGAACAGAGAGGGTGGGTGTCAGCGTGGCCGCGGCCGATTTCAACAACGACGGTTTTGATGATCTGATTACGGGTTCGACTTATTATTCTCCTGCGGGTCGCGTAAATATTTTTTACGGATCAACTTCGGGAATTGCCCCGCAGAGCACGCCGGGGAATGTTAACATACTGGGCGAAGGCGCCGCGGGTGGAGAATTCGGCAATGCGTTCACCGCAGCCGATTTGAACGGCGACGGATTTACCGACCTTGTGGTGTCTGCCTATGTTTTCCCGCCGACAAGTACAGGCAAGGTCTATGTGTTTTATAATTCGGGTGGCATAATTCCATCGGGTACCGCCAATGCCATCGCCAGCAGAATGTATTCCGGCGAGAACACCAGCAATAACTTTGGTATAGTCTCCCGCTACGCTGACACCAACGGCGATGGTTACGCGGAGTTATGGATCAGCTCGGCAAATTTTTCCGCGAATCAGGGTAAACTTTATCAGTATAAAGG
This sequence comes from Spirochaetota bacterium, assembly GCA_017302045.1. Lineage (GTDB taxonomy): Bacteria > Spirochaetota > Leptospiria > Turneriellales > Turneriellaceae > Turneriella. Next base: position 3,111 of record JAFLED010000110.1, on the reverse strand, counting down.
GAATAACGGATTGCCGGTATCGCCCAGCTCTACTATTTTGGGCATTGCGGGGACGGAAAGTTTTGGCGGTTCAGTACATTAATGCGGCGATGCACCCGGCATGTGTCGGGGCAAAGGTCAGCGCCGGCGTTTCAGCGATTTCGCAATGCGCCGCGCGCGTGCGAGGCGCGGTGCTCGTTTCTGTGTTTTCTGTTGCTGCAGATCTTCGGCAATTTTTTCACCGACATGCTGGCTGATGCCGCGGAACGCGCCATAGATATTGCCCGCGATCGCATCGTGTCGTTCGCGCGCTGCGGCAGCACTTTCACGCGTCGAAGGCATTAGCTGCAAGATAGCAAAAGTCACGTCGGCAATCAACCGGTGCCCGCCCTGTAAAAAGAGCGTGCCCTGATCGATTCCTTTTGCAACGAGTTTTGCGTTTTCTGCCGCGATGGTGCGGTTCAGCGCCGCGCCGCGCACATCGGTTCTTTTACCCAAGACCGCAAGGCGCAGCGAACGCACTTCGGCTTCTGCATTACGCAGCCAGCGGATACCGATAAGCGCTGATACGACGCCGCCGAGAGCGAGAGCTATTTCCCACGAGAACTGCATGTTAAAGCACGATCAGGCTGACTTCGGCGTCGACGTTGCGGCTCTTCAGCTGCTCGCGGGTTTGCGCGACCACCTGTTCATAGACTTTTTTCGTCACGAGGTGGGGCGCTGTCGGCGCCGCGACCTTCGCGAGCGCCGATTCGCGCTGCGCGAGCGCAAGCGGATCTTTCACTTCGACGATCATACGAATCCAGGGTGCCGTGGCGGCATCAGATACAGGCATACCCAGCATGCCCTTGAGTTCGGCAATTTCGGATTTCAGGCTGCGGAGCGAGCCACGCAATGAAAAAAAATAATGCAGCAGAATGCCGGCGGTGAGTGCAAGCACAGAGACAAGAATGATTTGCAGAAGACCCATGACCCCGCCTGCGCGCTCGTCGCAGATTGTAAAGACAGAACACGGGAGATAGCGCCGATGGCATTTCAGTTTCCAGCGCCGGGGGATATCCCACTCATGCGCCATGCAGCCGCGCATTCACCTGATCACGCTGGGCGTGAAAGACCTCGCGAAATCGGCGGTATTTTACGAGAAACTCTTCGGCGTCACGCGTTCACCCCAAAGCCAGGAAGCCGTTGTATTTCTGAAGCTCAACGGCATCGCCCTCTCGCTCTTTGGCCTCGACGCGCTCGCCGACGATGCGCAGGTCAAAAACGATGCCGGCACCTACCGCGGCTTTTCGCTGGCGCACAATGCACGCTCCGAAGCCGAAGTCGATGCACTGTTTAAAGAAGCTTTGGCTCTCGGGGCCAGCGCACTTAAGACGCCGCAAAAGGTGTTTTGGGGTGGTTATTCGGGTTATGTTGCCGACCCCGACGGTAACCTGATTGAAATCGCCTATAATCCGTTTTTTCCCTTCACGAAAGAGGGCGAACTGGACATTTAAACCCCTAAAGTCTTTACAGGGTGTCTGAAAGCCCTGTTTTAGCCATAGTTTCCATGGATATCCACGCCGTCATTTTGGCGGCCGGTCGCGGAAAGCGTATGCAGAGCGACCTGCCGAAGGTTCTTCATGTTTTGGGCGGCCGCCCGCTGCTTTGGCATGTCCTCGATCAGGTTAAATCTGCGGGAATCCCCTCTGCGACAGTCGTGGTCAGCTATAAAAAAGAGCTCGTCATCGACTCGGTCAATGCTTGGGTACAGTCAAACCCGGGCCTGAGCATCAACTTTACCGATCAGGGTGAACCCAAAGGCACCGGCCATGCACTGCTTTCAGCTGAGTCTGCTGTGCCCGCTGGCAAAGATGTTGCTGTCTGCTTAGGCGATGTACCCGGCATTCAGGCAAAAACCCTTAGCGGCATCTACAACGACTTCAAGGCGTCGTCTCCTGCGGCGCTGGTGGTTTCGATGAAACTGCCCGATCCGAAAGGTTATGGCCGCATCGTGCGTTCTGCTGATAATACAATTCGTGCAATCACCGAAGAAAAAGACGCTACGGACGAAATCCGCAAAATCGACGAAGTTAATACCGGTATTTTCTTTCTGCAAGGCGCGACACTCTGGCCGGCATTGAAAAAAATTCAGCCGCAAAACGCGCAGGGCGAATATTATCTCACCGATATCATCGGCATTTTACTGGGTGACGGAAAAAAAGTCTCCGCCTACCTGCATCCCAACGCTAACGAATTTCGCGGCGTCAATTCGCAGGAAGATCTTATAGGTATGGCATCCTGATGGTTGAAGCAGAACTGAAAATCATCTCCGGCCGTTCCAATACAGAGCTCGCACAGGAAATCTGCGACGCGATGGGCGTGAAGCTCGGCGGCGTCGACATCAAACGTTTTTCTGACGGCGAAATCTCGGTGAAAATCTCCGAGAACGTGCGCGGCACCGACGTCTTTGTCATTCAATCGACTTCAAACCCCGCAAACGACAATCTCATGGAACTCATGCTCATTGTCGACGCGCTGCGCCGCGCCTCAGCGCGCCGTATCACTGCGGTGATTCCCTACTACGGTTACGCGCGCCAAGATCGCAAGGTCGAGCCGCGCGTGCCGATTTCGGCGAAGGTTGTTGCGACGATGCTCGAAGCGATCGGCGTCAAGCGTGTGCTGACGATGGATCTGCACGCAAACCAGATTCAGGGTTTCTTCGAAATTCCCGTCGATCATCTCTTCGGCGCTCCTATTCTCATTAAGTACTTTAAAGAACTCGCGCTGAATGATCTCGTTGTTGTATCGCCCGATGTCGGCGGCGCGGAACGCGCGCGTTTCTTCGGCAAACAGCTCGGTGCCAGCATGGCAATCATCGACAAGCGCCGTGAGCGCGCGAACGAGGCCGAAGTCATGCATATCGTCGGCAATGTCGAGGGCAAGAACTGCCTCTTGATCGACGACATGATCGATACGGCGGGCACCATCTGCAAAGGCGCGCTTGCACTCAAAGAAAAAGGCGCGCAAAAGATTATCGCCGCGGCAACACACGGGGTACTCTCGGGTAGCGCGATTCAGAACCTGATCAGCTCGCCGATTGACGAAGTCGTCGTCACCAATACGTTAAAAATATCCGATGAAAAACGGTTT
>JAFLED010000011.1 GCA_017302045.1 Spirochaetota bacterium | reverse complement strand
CAGCTCAACCACTGGGCCAAAATCGGTAAAATCGAGCTCTATAACGACCGGATTTTCGTACGGAATATGGCCGATTTTAAGAGGATTGTCGCGCAGAAGCGAAAGGTCGAAAAAAGATAAACAAAGACCCGCTTTTTGCCGATAAGGAATAGGGGAAACTATGTTACGGAAAATCATTTTTGCCACGCTTTTGGCCGCGCCGCTGGTTTTTGCGCAGACCAACGAAAACAAGGGATCGGGCACCAAAGCTCCGACGGGCACTGAGGCGCAGCCTGCCGGCGGACGTATACGCGACGAGCGTGTGACCGTCGAAAATATGACGTTCTGGAAAAAGAACGCGACCGACGGTAAGGGTGATTACCTCGAATTCACCTTCGATATCGTCAATAAAACCGAAGATAACATTCCCCTCAAGATGTTTATTATCGCTTTTAACGAACGCGACCTGGTCGATGCGGAGTACCGCCGTTACGTTGAATATCCCAAATGGCGTAAATGGGACGAAGACAAAAAGATGCACAAGCTGGTGCTCTATAACAGCATCCCGGAAACCAAGCACGAAGAAGTAGCGGCTTTTGCCCGTAAGAAAGAAGAGGCTGTCGCAAAAAACGGCGGTTATAAGCCCAAAGAAGAAGAACCACAACCCGCGGGGAACAAGAAGAAGTCCCCAACACTGAAACAGTTTTTGCAATATGTGCAGTATATCCACGAAAACCCGAACTCGGGACTCGACGTGATGTTACAGGGTTTCGAAGATACGAAATTCACGCGCAAGGTCGAGCCGACGTACCGCATCGAAGAAAAAGCGCTCAAGACGAATGTCTGGGGTAAGTTGTTGTCGCGTTACCGCGTCGACCGCAAGTTTTTCAACCACATCGGCCTCGTGCTGTACGATACCGAAGCGAAGAAGATCGTGCACCGCCAGTTCTACAGCATCAACGGCAAATTCAAAATCCTTTAGTTTTCTAATCTTCTTGTCGTCGCGGCTCTGAAATTCATCCGCGACGCAGATGCTCACGCAGCGCCTTGGCCAGTATTTCGAGCGCAGCCGCGAACACTGGCTGTTCGTGCCGCTCTTCGTTCTGCTGATTCTGTCTTTTATCTATGTCTTTTTTATCGGTGAAAAAGGCCTCATGGCCTACCGCGTGAAACTGCATGAGCGGGAAGAGCTCAAGACCCAGATTGAGAATTTTGCCCGCCAGAAAACCGAGCTCCGTCAAAAGCTGGCGATGCTGCGCAATAAAGATATGGCGGTGCAGAAGTTCAGCAAAGACTTCTACCTTTTCCAGGAGAAGGTGCGCATTTTGAAATTCCGCGAAAGCAGCGAAGAAAAGCAGCCCGAAGTGACGGCGGCAGCCGACCTGGCAACGACGCAAAAGTTCTACATTATTTTTACGAGCATTGTGATCGCGTTAGTGACCCTGTTCTTTTACCGGCGCAATACGGCGCGCATGAATATGGATAAGGTAAGGCCGTTTGCGCTGGGCGACGACGGCTGAGGTTTGCATGAGATTAATAATATCTTGTTTGATTTTTTCGGCTGGCGTATTTGCCGCCGATCCGCTCGTAAAATACCGTGCGGCAGTCGAGAAGTTTGAAGCGAAGAAATACGCCGAAGCCCAGAAACTCTTTAACGAATTTATTTCCGAAAACCCATACGAGGCCGAGGTGAAGAAATCGTGGTATTATATGGCGCTTGCCTCCGAAGCGCAGGGGCACTATCACGAAGCGATTACGCGCGCGAATATCACTCTCGACCGGTACCCGGGACACGGCGATCGCCTCGAACTCAGGGTTCTGACAGGCGAATGCCTCTATAAAGTAAATGCGCACGCGCGCGCCGAGAAGATTTTGCTCGATACCGCGCGCACGGTAAAAGACGGTAAGTTGCGGTATCGCATCGAAAAAACGCTGGGGCTGATTGCTTACGACGCGCGCCTCATGCCCAAGGCCGCGGGGCATCTCAAGGCGGCTGTGCGCATCCACGAAAAAAGTCCGACCGGCGACGCCGATGTCTTCAATGCCTATAAGACACTCGGCCAAATCTATGCCGAAGACGCGCTGCAGATCGAAGCCGCGGCGGCGTATCTGACCACGGCAATTCAAATCGGCGAGGCGCAGAAGAATCCCGAGGTCAAGACGCTGCGTGTTTTGTTGCGCAAGATCTCGCTGCGGCGCATCGACAAGCTAAACGGCCTCATCGATAATAACATCGCCGACATACGCGTCGATGGCGACGACATCTATGTCGCTACCTGGGGAGGCGGCCTGGTGCGTTATCTCAGATCGCAGGATAAACTCGAAAAAATTCCCCTGCCGTCGCCGCAGCTACGCGGTATCTATGTCGACTTCGAAGAAATTTTCGTCACCTCGTTCGACGGTGTTTACCGCATCGCAAAAAAGACCGGCAAGACTTCGGCCTTGAGCGACGAATCGGGTGAACTCAAGCTGGGGCAAAAGACCATCAAAGATGACCGTCATATGTATTTTTCAACGCTGAACCGCGGTCTCATTCAATACGACACCATCAAAAAAAAGGTCGTAACGCTTGGCAAAGATTCGTGGGTTGGTTCGAATCAGGTCTATGCGATCGACGCCGACGTCGACTATATCGCCGTGGGTACTCTCGATCAGGGCGCGGCGATTCACAACAAGAAAACCGGCGAAACGGTGCGGGTGACGACAAGCGAAGGCGGACTACGCTCTGAGAATGTCAAGGCTGTGCTGCTCGACGGTCGTTATGTTTATATCGGCTCGCATAACGACGGCGTCTATGTCTATGACATGCGCGAGAAGAAACTCACCAAACTCAAGATGGATATCCCGTTTCCTTCGGCGTTTGCGCGCCGCGATAATGAGATTTTTATCGGCACCTCTGGGCAGGGTATACGCATTCTCGACCGCAACGATATGAGCTTCGAGAAACTCAGCGCGGTCGAGGGATTATCTTCGAATGAAGTGCAGATACTGCGTATCGAAGGCGATTTTCTCTGGGTTGGTTATCTCGAAAACGGTATCGACGTTGTCTACCGGCCGCAGAAACAGCAGTAATCCCCTTTGGGTTTAAGGGGTCAGCCTGTCGGCAGCGAGCCTATGAACCGGATTGCAGGATTTTCTTTAGCAGCCGTCAGAAATGCGCGCCAAATACGGTCGGTCATGTTGGCGACCTGACCCGTCGGCATCATCGTTTGCAGATGCAGAACAACGAGAGCGCCGCGCATCTCGACCAGCACGCGCGGTTCGCGGTAGCCCGATAAGAAATCCTGGTCGTCGGTTTCCTGTTCTTGCTGTTCTTTCGCGGCGAACGAGGTTTCGTATTCTGCGCGCGCAATCGATTCGAGCAAGCCGGCCGCGAGTTGCCAGTCGGCGGTTACGGCGAGCTGTACTTCGATTTCATGATAGACATGCGCGAAACGCCGGTTTGTCGTCGCGATCGTTTCGGTAAAAATTTTCGCGTTGGGAAAATAAATGATCCGACCGGTGTTTAATCCGCCCTCGTTGCCCGAAATCTCCATGATGCTGGTTTCCATCAGGCGGATGTCAATCACATCGCCGGTAACGTCGCCGACCTGGATACGGTCGCCGATGACATACGGGCGGCGTATCATGACATAGGCCCAGCCGCCGACGCAGAGCCAGAGATCCTTAAAGACGAGTAAAAAACCGGCGCCGAAGATTCCCAGAAAAGTCGCGATGCTGCGAATCGACGGCAGCCACACCGGCAGCAGCAGCACGATAGCGGTGATGAGGAAAAAATACGAGATGCCGCGCTTGTACCGCAACCGCACGAACTGATCGTCGATATTGCGGTAAGCGATGCTGAGAATCAGCGTGCGCAGCAATAAGAGCACCGCGAACACCGCGGCGGTGAGAATATACGCGTGCCCGCTCGTCGCAGTCTGCCACAGGTTTTTCAGGTTCTGGGGACTGAAGAATTCCGCCATGCGCTATGCGCTGCGTTTTCTCATCGACGGGTTCAACACTTTTTTGCGCAGCCTGAGGCTGGTCGGCGTTACTTCGAGCGCTTCGTCGTCTTCGAGAAAGTCAAGACACTGCTCGAGCGACAGTTTTTTATGCGGCACCAGGCGCAGCGCTTCGTCGGTACCCGACGCGCGTACGTTGGTTTGTTTTTTCTCGCGGATAGGGTTGACATCGAGGTCGTTGTCTTTCGCATGCAGGCCGATAATCATACCGACATACACAGGCACCTGCGCGCCCATAAAAAGCTCGCCGCGATCCTGGATGCTGAACAGCGAGTAAGCGTTGGTTGCGCCCGATTCCATGCTGATAATCGCACCGCGCGTACGGCCAGAGAAATCGCCGGCATACGGGCGATAACCTAAGAAAATACCGGACATCGAGCCTTCACCGCGAGTTTCTGTTAAGAAGAAGCTGCGGAAACCGATCAGGCCGCGCGTCGGCATTTCGTACTTGATGCGCACGAAACCCGTTGAGAGTGTTTCCATGAGCAGCATCATGCCTTTGCGGCGGTTGAGTTCCTGAATGACACCGCCCGAATACGCTTCGGGCATATCCATAATCATTTCTTCGAATGGTTCGTGCTTCTCGCCGTTGATCGTCTGGAAAATTACCTGCGGTTTTGAGACACCGAGTTCGAAACCTTCGCGGCGCATATTCTCGATGAGGATTGCCAACTGCAGCTCGCCGCGCCCCGCGACCTTAAACGAATCGCCGAGGTCTTCGACCTTGAGTGCCAGGTTGGTCTTGAGTTCGCGCTCGAGGCGTTCGCGAATATTGCGGCTCGTTACCCACTTGCCTTCTTTACCGGCGAACGGCGAATCGTTTACCATGAACTGCATCGAAACCGTAGGCGGTTCGATTTTAATGCGCGGTAGTGCTTCAGATACGCTTTCGGCGCACAGCGTGTCGCCGATGGTCATTTCTTCGATACCCGCAATGGCGATGATGTTCGGGCATGAAGCTTCGGTAACGTCGATGCGCTTGAGCCCGAGAAAGTCGAAGAGTTTTGTAATTTTATGCTTCGAAACAGTCGGCTCGCCTTTTTCGTTTTCACCGCGCAGTACGACCTGATCTCCGACTTTTACGGAACCGTTGAAGACGCGTCCGATGCAGATACGACCGAGGTAATCGTTGTAGTCGAGGCTTGTTACCTGAAAGGTAAAGGGGCCTGCAGGGTCGCCCGCACCGTCGCGCGCGTGTTTAATGACCGTATCGAGCAGGGGTTTGATAGAAGTTTTTGCTTCTGGTTTTTCGAAGTCGGCCCAGTCTAAGAAAGCATAGTTGTTTTTTGCGCTGGCGTAGATTACGGGGAAATCCGTCTGCTCGTCTGAGGCATTGAGTTCGACAAAGAGATCGAAGACGTCGTTGATGACCGCCTGCGGGTCGCAGTTGGGTTTGTCGACTTTGTTGATGACGAGAATAATCTTATGGCCGAGCTCGAGTGCCTTTTTGAGAACAAAGCGGGTCTGCGGCATGGGGCCTTCCATCGCATCGACCAGAAGAAGGCAGGTGTCGACCATACGCAGAATACGTTCGACTTCGCCGCCGAAGTCGCTGTGACCCGGGGTATCGACGATATTGATGCGCGTGCCTTCGTATTCGACGGCGGTATTCTTCGCGAGAATGGTAATGCCGCGTTCTTTTTCGAGGTCATTCGAGTCCATGACCCGTTCGGTGCTTTCTTTTGCCTCGAGTGTGGAGCAGAAGCCGAGAATTTTGTCGACGAGGGTTGTTTTACCGTGGTCGACGTGAGCGATAATGGCGATGTTTTTCATAACTGTTGCACCGCCAAAAAGTAGACTTTAGATAGGGTGTAAAGTAAAGGAGGAAGTTAGCCGGCCCGGAGCTGAGCGACTTCTTTGGCCAGGCGTTCGAGGTCGGCGAGCCCCTTCGTACGATAGATGCCGCGCAGGTAGAGATCCTTATCCAGAAGATATACGCTTTCGGTATGGAGGAAATCCGCCTGATCTTTGGTGCCGCGTACCGTGACGTCGGATTGAAAAACGGAGCGGGCAAGACCGTAGATCTCGTCTTTGTTGCCGGTCGAAAAATACCAGTTCTGGAAAGGCACTTTCATGCGGTCGCGAAACTCGGTCAGCTGGCGCACGCCGTCGTGTTCGGGGTCGACGCTCACCGATACGAAGACCAGGTTCGTGTGATTGGCGATCTTTTCGTGTATCCGTTTCACGCTTGCCGTGACCATCGGGCAAATTCCCGAGCAACGGGTGAAAAAAAACGACATCAGCACGAGTTTTCCTTTCAAATCTTCGGGGGTGAGAATGCTCCCCTCGTGTGTCGTAAAGGTAAACTTTGTTAACTGGCGCAGATCTCCGGGCAAAGCGGTTTTTCCGTCGCTCCAAAAGGGATTCATATCGTTGCCTTTAAAGTAGGGTACTTTGCCTTCGACCGGGCTGTAGAACTCGGTGAGTTCGCGCGGCAGGTTTGGGGCCTGTTTTTTATCGCATGAGGCGAAGAGTATAGTTATAACAATCAGGCAGATTTTTTTCATTGCGTTCTTCCCCCGGTGGTATCTTTCACAGTATTGCAGAGCTTCACGCCCGGCATACCGGACTCGGTTTTATTGACGGCGAAGACCTGGTTACGGTAGATTTGCCCCGACTCGCGCCAGTGTTTGTGCACAAGAATCTGGCCGTCGGGGGTATACTTCTTAAACTCCGCTACCTTGCCATTGGTGTACCAGGTCCAGTGTTCGCCGGCATAGTGGTCGTCGGCGAATTCGGTATAGAAGCGGTCTTTGCCGCCGGGAAACCAGCCGCGGTGGACGCCGTGTTTTTTGCCGGCGCGGTAAGTACGTCGCTCTGCGATGCCGCCTGTGGTAAATTCTGAGACTTGCTCGCCTTGTTCGAAACCATCGACAAACCGTGTCGAGCGTGTCATGTCAGGCAGTGATTCGGTAATGATTCCCGTAAAAGGTTTTTGTTCGAATAACTGGCGACCCTGACTCTGTGTGAGTCGGGGATCGCCGGATGCGAGAGAGAGTTCGCTGCGGCAGGCGATGAGCAAGGTAGCCGCAACGATCGCCAATTTCATGGAATCAGTTAGAGACGGTGCCCGGAACTCCTCTGAAATAGCTGCCGAGAAGAGTCCTAATTGTGGCGGTCGGGTCAAGCATGTAATGATAATGATAGGTTGCAGTCGTAAGATGTTTTGTGGTCGCGGTATGACCGTGTAACCTGTCGAGAGAAGTTGCTGAATCGCCTACGCTATCTGTTGCTGAATTGCCCGTTGCTGCATTCGTATTCGCCGTCGGCAGAAAATTACTGCCACTTCCACTGTTACAGTATTCGTCATAGATGAGATAGCCGTCCAGCGCTACACCTACTAACGCTGCATTCGTCATACCGGAAGATACTTTTGTCACAGCAGCATGATGATGGTAAACACCGCTGTTTTGTGGGTGGCCTGCATAATTGTCAAATGTCAAAGCCTCTGTCGAAAGGTTATCTGGTGGTGCAGCAGCGTTGTTAAATACGGCAAGGCCATTTGCTGTAATGCCAACCGAGACATACCCAGCCTGAGTTCCCGTTAAGGTACCGGATTTCAATGTGGGGGTCGTCGGAATCGTGTATTTCAGGTTCTGGCTCGAGATCTTATTTGTACCCGCGGCTGTATTGCCTGACGGCAGAGCTTCGTACAAATTTGAGCTGGAACCATAATAGTAGCTCTTGTGGTTCGGAAGATTACTCGATTGGAATATGTGATTCGACCCGCTGACAGTTACCTGTGTGCAGTTAAAGTTATTTGAAAATGTCGAAGAGACACCGTCGCCCATGGTTGTCAGACAGTATGGTGTTGAAAGTGAATTGCTGCATTGTGCGGCAAAGAGAGCCAGCAACATAGCGAAGAGAGTTGTATTGCGTAACATAAGTTTTCTCCTAAATTGTAAATCCGGCTTAGATCTTATATGCGACACCTAAGGTGAGGCCGATGTTCAGCTGGCTGTTAGATATGTCGCCCGCGACAGGAAAATTCAGCTTTTGCAGAGCATAGAGCAGTTGCACTGTCGCAACAGCCGATAGGTTGTTCCAGATATCGTACTGATACCCCCCCTTCGCTGAAAGCAACGCCGCGTTTGTGTTGGCTGTTTCGTTGTTAATCTTGAGCGACGTGTATGCGTAACCACCCCCGACCGCCGCGAAGATGCCGTTATTAAAACGATAGCGGGCTTCGAGTAAAACCGGGAAACCTGTGACCGAGGTCACGTTGCCGGTGCCTGCTGTCTGCTTGAAAATCGGCATATACGCCGCCGAAAGTCCCAGGTCGAGTTCCTTAGGCAGCACAAACGGCTGCGACGCCCAGGCGGTTAATCCGAATGTGGGTTGAATATAGCTCGCCCCGGTAAAATCCGTCGAATACGTGCTCTTCGTGGCAAAGTTTACCCCGCCCCAGCCCTGAAATTCCACCGTCGCTTTTTCAATCGCGCCCAGCGGTGCGAAGGCCAGGAGGATAACCCCCGAAACCCCACTCATCCAAATTTTTATGCGCATATTTCCTCCTGCCTGACCTCTGTATTTCTTTTCAGCGGGCATGTGTGTGCCCTAATCGCAGAGCGGCAAGCCCGAAAAACAGGACACGTTTTTTTCGTAAAAAAGCGGGAGTCGCTGTACTCTAAAGAGACCAGCAATCAGGTCAAAATACTGGCTCTCCCGAAGGTGTTCTCCGCACTTACCGCACCTTAAATTTCAGGAGTTAATGGAATGAAAAAAAATATATTTCGCTCAGTGCTCGCAGTGTTTTTCGCGATGGGACTAACGTCCCAGGTTTCAGCGATCGGCGTCGGCGGCTGGGTCGGCTATAACCTCGCGACAGGTATCGATCTTTCGGGTTGTGAATCGCTCAAAGGTACGTCGGGCGAATGCTCGAAGGGCGGTATCGCTGTCGGCGGAGATCTATGGTTGTTCAGTCTGCCGGCAATGCCGATAAAATTTGGGGTAGGTGCCGCGTATGTTCCGGTGAGTTACCAAAAATATGTCGGCGGCACCGTGGGTGGCGGCTCGGGTTCAAGTTCATTTTATACGGTAGAGTATAAAACGGGTTTTATTCCGGTCTATGCCGAAGCACGCGCCGATTTTATGGGTTTCTTTGGTGGTGTGACAGTCGGTTATAACATTTCAACCTCGACAGCGAGCACCAGCACATCGGCGAATTCGGTCGTTGTTACGGCCGCGTCGGGTAACTTTGGCGTAGGCGGCTTTGCGGGGTATGGTATCGGTTTAGGCCCGGTGAAAATCGAAGCCGGCCTGAGATTGTTCTCTGCCGGCAGTGCTTCGAATCTCACACCCTTCGTCGGCGCACAGATTTCTCTTTAACGGGATAATCAAAGGGGGGGATGCCTCCCCCTATTTCATATCTTCTTTATATTCCAGGGCCAGTTGCCCGGGCCAGGTCCACGAGAAGCTAAGAATCGCTTTGGCTTCGGGGGAGTCCCACCCGGCGGCGAAAACCTGAATCGAACGATCACCCGTGTCGGGTAACGGCGATTCGATCAGTTCTTTCCAGGCGAGAGTTTTCGTTTCTTGCGGCGCGGTGGGGTATCCGCGGCTTTTTTGCAGGTAGATAATGGATTTGGTGATGACCGTCAGGTCGTTGTAAGCGCTTTCGGTAAAGTCGCCATTCATACTCAGACTGAGCTGCGCGAGCTTGCCGTTTTTGCTTTTGGCGCGGTAAAAGATTTCTCCGCCCGCGAGAGTCTCGGTGAAGGTCAGCACTTCTCCCGCTTGGTGAACCTGCGCGAATGCAGCCAGAAAATCCGCTTCGCTGGTGCCGAGTGGTATCTTCTCGAGCAGCATCGCTATTGTTTAAAACGAAAGGCATACCCGTCGGCCTTCAGCGTCTCGCCATCGACGCTGTATTCAACCTGGTACACGCCGTCGGCCTTGAGTTTCAGAGCTTCTTTTTGTAATTCTTTCAGCACGTCGGATTTCTTTTTGCCGCGCCCCGAAACGCTGCCGTCGACGACGCCTAACTCTTCGATGCTGTCTTTGAGCGCACCTTTGTAGTGCATGGTGACGCCCATTGTGTCGACGTTGCCGCCGGGATTTCCCGCGGTCATATCGAAGTAGACGATCGAACCATTCTCAGGGTATTCGCGCCGCGTCTTGCCGGCGCAGGCGGTTAAGATGCAGAAAGCGAGCAGCGGCAAAAAGCGGAGCATGGCGTATCTTAGGGCGAGCGACGGGGTGGTCAATTAAAAACGGTGACGCGGCCGCGTAAACGGTAAGAGAGGCCCATGCGGATTTCTACTCTGCTGCTCATCGGTTTCTGCGTGCTTGCTGCGGGCGAATGCGGCGCCTTGCGCCGTAAGACCGGCAAGGGGCAATACAGCGATCACAAAATCACCGTGGGCGAACGCGAGAGAGCATATACGCGTTACCTGCCGGCGGGTGGCACGTCCCGGTCGGTTTTAATCTTGCTGCATGGCGGCGGTGGCAAAGCTTCGGGTATGATAGGTCTTGCCCGCGATATGCCCGGGCTGGCCGACCGGCACGGTATTCTGTTGCTTTATCCCGAAGGTATCGGCGGCCACTGGAACGACGGTCGCGGCGACATTTCAGAGGCGGCGCGCACCGGCGTCGACGATGTCGGGTTCATGCGTGCGCTCGTGGCAGAAGAAGCTAGTAAGAGGGATATCCGTCGTGTCTTTGCGGCCGGCATGTCGAATGGCGGTATGATGGCACAGCGCATCGCCTGCGATCTTTCTGATGTGATTGCGGGGGTCGCCTCGGTAGCCGCGAACTTGCCGGTCGAACTGGAAAAAAACTGTCGGCCCGCGCAACCTGTCAGAGTGATGTTCATCGCGGGTATGGCCGACCCGATCGTGCCTTATGGCGGCGGGCCAATCAAGGTCTTGCGCAATGAACGGGGTGTTGTGCTGTCGATCGAAGAATCGCTGGGGTTCTGGCGCGAGCGGTTGCAATGCCGCGCCGGTTCAGACGAAGTAATGACTGCAAACAGCGTCAGACGCAAGTACAGCTGTCCCGCCGGTGCCTTAACGCTGATCGCCGTCAAGAACGGCGGGCATGCCTGGCCCGGGGGGTCGCCCTACATGCCCGAATTTGTCATCGGCAAGACCAGCAACGAATTTTCTACCTCTGAAAAGATTGTCGAAGTATTGTTGCAATTTTAGGCCGCCGCGCGGCCCGGTTATAAGACTATCTTGCGTAGTGTGTCGTTCAGCTCGGCAACGGTATTCTCGTGCAGGCTGATGATGGTCTCACGCTGCGCCGTGAACGCCGTGCGATCGCCGCTGCGTGCACCGGCTTCGAGGCTGGCCGCAAGTTCGGCGAGCGCGGGAGCGCCGATATTCAGGCTGGCACCTTTCAGGCGGTGTGCTTCGACACGCAGCGTTTCGAGTTCGGTTTCATGCGGCGCGTTGACGAGAATTTCAACCGCACTTTTAGCGGTGTCTTTGAAGGCGCGTACAAATTCATGCAACTGATGACTATGGGTGCGCGCGAACAGCTTTTTCAGTTCGATCAGCCGCAGCTCGTCGATCAGTATCTGCATACCTTTGCGCGGCGGTTTTTGACGGCGCGTCAACGATATAGTGCGGCTCGACTAAAGAAAACCGTAGCCGTCAAGGCCGAAAGCAAACTTTCACCGTTGTTGACGCAGTGAGCATGGCTTGAATATCCGATTTCCCGGGCTTCCATGTTATCTGCAAACGATCTGAGTCCTGAAGCTTTTTTATCCCGCATCAGGGATCAGAAGCGCCGTTTTCTTCTGTTGCTGGCCGCGCTGATCTCGGTTGCAGCTGTGAGCCATGCGTTCATCCGCTGGCATGCCGGCTTAAAAGTTTCGGCTCTCCTGGGGTTGGGACTCATCGCCGGCGCGGGTATATCTTTGTTTCTGGCCTGGCGGCATAAAATTGCAGCGTCGGCACACATTATCATCGCCGCGGCTTTTCTCGTTACATCGCTCAACCAATATGCGATGGCTTCCGCCAGTATCGCTCCCATATTAAATATCTTTTCGATTTTCATGGCGGCGATGTATTTATTGGGACTGCGTTGGGGTTCTTTCTATGGCATTCTCGGTTTTGCGCTCACCCGCAGCCTCAAGATTCTGCAGGATACCGGGTTGTTCGGCATGTCCCCGGTCTCTGTACCGCTGGCAGATTGGTATAGTTCGCTCGTTGTGGCTTTCGGGATTTTCAGTTATCTGCTGATTGCGCTGGTGCGCAATTACGATACGCTGCTCAACTCTTATCGGCAGGCCGCCGTCGCACGGCAAAAGTTTCTCGCGAAGCTGAGCCATGAGATACGTACGCCGCTGCATGCGTTGCTCGGCATCGGCGAATTGCTCAGCGCACGCATCGTCGACCCGGAAAAACAAAAGTACATGTCGACGATTCTCAGCGCAGGGCAGAATCTCTTGCAGATCGCGAATCAGGCGCTTGAAGTCTCGCGCCGCGAAGGGCAAAAGACCTCCGCGCAGGAGGTCTATGATCCCGCGGGTATCGTGAAACAGCTCGCCAGGTTATTCGAAGCAGAGGCGCAACGAAAAAATATTCTGCTTGAAGTTACGCACGACACCGAATTGCCGGGCAGGGTACTGGGCGATGCTATTGCGGTTCGGGAAATTCTTACCAATTTTCTGCATAACGCGCTGAAGTTCACCGAGCGCGGTGCGATTCGCATTGCGGTGACCTCTGAAACTGACGAGAAGCAGACACGGCTCGTGTATACGGTATCGGATACAGGCCGCGGAATACCGAAGGAAAAAATCCGCGCCATATTCGACCCCTTCGACCAGGGCGGAGCGCCAACCGCGACGGCAGATGGCGTCGGTCTGGGCCTTTCCATTTGCCAGGATCTCTCTCTGCAGATGGGAGGCACCATCGCCGCGCAGAGCCAGGAAGGCAAGGGGAGTGTTTTTACGCTACGGGTGCCGCTTCTCGTTGCATTACCCGAAAGCCAGGGCAGCGAAAAAACCGGTCAGCAACGCCATCTAAAGGCGGAGTCACGAGCTAAAAGAATTCTCAGCGTCGACGATGATCGTATGAACCAGATGCTGATACAAGCGTATCTGAGCGCCTCCGAGACAGAACTGACTGCGGTACACAGCGGTGAAGAGGCGGTCGCTGCATGCGCGCAGATCAGTTACGATCTCGTCTTGATGGATCTGAACATGCCCGGCCTCGATGGCTTCGAGGCGCTGCGCAGAATACGCAGCGCTGAGTTGGCTGCCCGCAAGAAATCGGTACCGGCGATCGCCGTGACCGCGAGCGTCATGCCCGAAGAAATCGAACGCGTACGCGCCGCCGGGTTCGTCACCCATCTGGCAAAGCCACTTTCGCAGAACGATTTACAGGATACGATTACCGCAGTCTTGAAATAAATTCCGGGGCGCGCAGTGGACTGCGCTTAGCTATATCCAGCCATTTGCTTTTGCGATAGCGACCGATTCGGCCGACGACTTTGCCGCCAGCGTATCTTTGATTTTGCGCTTGTGGTAATCGATCGTGACATCGCGCACACCGAGAATTTCGGCAATCTCGCGGTTCTTATGGCCCGAAGCCATGAGGCGCAAGACATCGATCTGAGAATCGCTGAACGGAGAGAGTTGACCTGCGGAGTCTGGCGCATCGGGAAAAATTTTCTGGCCCGCGAGAATCGCCTCGATGCGGCGCCGGGTCACGTTAAAGTCGGCGGATTTCAGTATATATCCGGAGAAGCCCAGGCTGCGGCAGCGTGCGATGACAGCGGGGTCTTCGTCTGCCGTATAAGCGACAAAAATTTCTTCGGGGTTACGTTTGCGCATGAGACGAAAATCTCTTTCTAGATCAAAGCGCGGCATGTGCATGTCGATGAGCACGAGATCAGGTTCTCTTTTCTCTATAATAGCCGAAACTTGTCTGAAATCAGGACATTCGATGAGTTCTGCGAAATTGTCCCGTTCAAGCAGGGCTTTGAGGCCCATGATGATCGCCGGATGGTCGTCGACGGCGACGATGCGCAACGCCATAGGAAAGAATAGCGAAGCGATAGTCTCGGCAAAGTTTTATTTTGACCGGCATTGGACTATGGTTTTCCATAGTTGCGGTTTTTTTTCAACTTGTCCGTGCGTAATTCTGCGCTCCCGTTCTGATCGTACATGAGATTGCTCGTTCTTCTCGGAGACATCGGCCTGCGCCGATCTGATACGCCCGAAATTAAGCTGCAAAAGCGCTTTCTGATTTATCTCGGCTCGGCGATGAGCATGGGCGGCATTCTGTGGGGTACCCTCTGCCTTATCAATGATCTGTTTTTCGCTGCGTTCATCCCATATGGTTATACATTTTTAACGCTGGTAAATTTCGCTTTGTTCGCGCGTTTCAAGAATTTCGATGCAACGCGTACTTTTCAGGTGCTGATTTCGTTACTCTTGCCCTTTATTTTTCAATTCATGCTCGGTACTTTCGCTGCTACGGGGGGAGTCATGCTGTGGGCCCTCATTGCGCTGGTTGGGGCATTTACTTTCGAAGAACTCAGACATACTTTATACTGGATAGCGCTTTATGTCGTGATGACGGTGGCCCTGGGGCTGCTCAATGGGCGTACCACCGGTGCGTTAAACGTGTCGCCCGCGGTGCAAACCCTCTTTTTCGTCGTTAATTTTTCCATTATATCGGTGATTGTTTCCGGTCTGTCTTATTATTTTCTCAAGAGCCGGGGCAGCATTCTGACCGAACTCGCAGAAGCGAAGAAAGAAACGGATATGCTGCTTGCTACCGTCGACGAGGGACTACTCGTCGTATTTCGCCGTCAGGGGCAATACGAGGTTGGCGGAGAACAATCTGCAGCGATTCGCACGATTTTTGAGGTCGATCGTCTGCCGCAGGTAAGCCTCACGGCTGCCCTCAGCCCTTATCTGAACCCGGCGAAGGCGCGCGAGCTCGAAAATTACCTCACTCTGCTGCAATCGGCCTCGGTCAAAAAAAGCATGATCCGCGACCTGAACCCGCTCGAGCTCGTGCATACGAGCATTGGCGCGGCGCGGCAAGAGAAATATCTGCAGTTCAGCTTCTGGCCGGTGGTGCAAGGCAAGCAGGATGAATACCTGATACGTATCAAAGACGTTACCAAAGCAACCTTGCTGCAACAACAGCTTCTGGCGAATGAAAAGAAAAACGCTGAAAATACCAATATGATTCTGTCGGTGCTGCATATCGGCCCCAATCTGCTGGCAGATTTTCTTGCGGGTGTACGCAACGAACTTTCGACCATAGAGAGGGTGCTGCAAAACGACCGGCCCGTCGCCGAGGTCGTGGAGAACATCGAAGAAGTACACCGTGCTGCGCATTCCATCAAAGGCAACGCAGCGCTGCTCGATCTTAAAATACTCGCATCGGCCGCACATGCCTTCGAAGACGACCTCGCGAAATTACGCCAGCTCGCGATGCCCGAATGGAGCGATTTTATACCGCTGGCGGTACATGTCTCAAAACTCCAGGGCGTCGTGGTTGGCCTGGAAGAACTGCTGCAGCGGTTGCGTAATTTCCGCGATGATACGGGCGGCAAAACGGAGTCGGCCGTCGCCGCGATTCCCAAAACGATCGGCGATATGGCACGCCGCATTGCGGGTGAAAGAGGCAAACGGATCGTGGTCGATACTACAGCCTTTCATGCCGAGGGGATTCCCAACCGTTTTGCCTATTTGCTGCGCGATATCGGCGTACAAATGGCGCGTAATTCTGTCGTTCACGGCCTCGAAGTTCCCGAAGAGCGCGAAAAATCGGGTAAGCCCGTTGCAGGCACACTTACCGTCGGGCTGAAGCAGGACGGCGGTAGGCTTGTATTTTCTCTGCGCGACGACGGCCGTTCTTTCGATTTCGAAGCCATAAGAAAACAGGCCCGGGAAAAATTAAGCGTGAGCGACGCTGAAGCCGGTCTTTGGGATCAGAAGAAACTCATTCGTTTTATGTTCGAGCCCGGGTTTTCGACGGCGCATGAGGCCGATCTCGATGCCGGCCGCTGCATGGGGCTCGATATCGTGAAAGAGCGGGTCAAACAGGCGGGTGGGGAGATGAAGATCAATTTTGCTCCCGGAAAATATACAGAGTTCTCGATACAAATTCCGATCGATTCTGCCCAACACGACGAAAGAAAAATTCTGGAGGCGATATGAGAATATTAATCGCGGACGATTCGATGATGGTCCGCCGGATTTTGGAGAAGTTTGCCAATCAGCTGAAGCTCGAAGTGGTGGGTACGGCGGCGAACGGAAAAGAAGCGCTGAAGCTCGCTGAAGAGCTTAAGCCCGACATGGTATCCCTGGATATAACGATGCCCGAAATGGACGGTCTGACGGCGATGCAGCGGATACTGGCGGTTTTACCGCAGACGCGCGTGGTCATCGTATCGGCGGTCAACAGCAAAGACATGATTGTGCAGGCAATGAATGCAGGCGCAAAAGCCTATGTCGTGAAACCGTTCGACGAAGCGAAGATTGTACAGACCTTCACAGAAGTCATCGAGGGTTAGGGCGGGAAAAATCATGCAAGATAGTGAATTAAAAGTATTCGTCGAAGGCGTTTCGAACTATTTTAAGAAGCTCAGTAATGCCCCCCTGAATGTGGGTGTTCCGTATGTCAAAGACAGCAACGGTTTTATCGGTGAAATTACCGGGGTGATTGGTCTGACAGGCCGCCGCAAGGGCGGTATATTCCTGACTTGTGGTTTTCCGATGGTCGACGAGGTCATTCGCGATTATTCGGGTGCCGAAGACCAGTCGATGGAGGCGCGTAAAGATATGATCGGTGAGATGGCCAATACGATATCGGGTAACGCATCCGACGCTTTTGGCAACGATTTTCAGATTTCTGTTCCGGTCGTGATTACGGGAAAGCCCGACGGTGTCGACATGCCTACGCGGGTACCGACTTTCGTTATACCTGTGCAATGGAAAACGCATAAGGCCTATCTGGTAATCGGCGTCGAGTAGAGCCCCCGCGCAGCCTCATAAGACTTGCCGCCGCAGAGGCGGCCTGTGAGCTGCGCCAGCCTACGATGAACGCCGAAGTTTCGAAATTTATCGCGTCGGCGTCAGAAGCCGACCTCAAAGAAGAACTCGAACGCTATATTTCCCTTTTCCAGATCAACGAGGTACTTTCTTCGACTCTCGACTACGACGAGGTCTTGCGCCTCGTACTGCAAGAGATGCGGGCGCTTTCGGGTGCAGAAATCGCCTCGATTTTTCTCATCAATAAAGCCGACCAGGTGCTCGAGTTTGCCGCAACCACAGACGCCAAGGCCGACCTGCTGAAGAACATCCGCGTGCCGCTCGGCAAGGGTATTTCGGGTTATGTAGCACAGACCGGCGAATATGTAAATCAAAACGATATCAAGAACGATTCCCGCTTTTATAAAGAGGTGGATATCACCCGCGGCGGCGAAACCCGTTCGTACCTCTGCGTGCCGCTGAAGCTGCGCGGCGAAATCAAGGGTACCGTACAGCTGATGAATAAGGCCGGCGGCGAACCGTTTACCGACGCCGATGTGCGCCTGATGCTGAATTTTTCAAGCCAGGCGGCGATGGCTATTGAAACCTCGCTTTTGCACCGCGACGCGCTTTCGAAGAAGGCATTCGAGCGCGACGTACATCTCGCCGCCGATATTCAGAAACAGTCGCTGCCGCAGAAAATGCCGCAGGTGCCGGGGTATTCGATTTTTGGTCACACCGAACCGGCGCAAGACGTCGGCGGCGACTATTTTCAGTTTATTAAACACAACGATCGTATCGGCAACATCAAGACCGACATCATCGTCGCCGACGTCGCCGGTAAGGGAATTCCTGCGTCGCTGATCGTATCGAATTTTCACGCCGCGCTGCAGTTGTTGTCGCCTCTTTATGAGACGCTCGGCGAGCTGGCGTTTCAGCTCAATAATTTTATGCGGCAGAATCTGATTACCGGTACTTTCGTGACGGCATTCATCGCACGCCTCGACGCCGCTTCGGGCAGAATGCATTATGTCAGCTGCGGGCACAATCCGCCGTTTATTTTTCGCAATGCGGATGGCAAAATTACCGAAGAGCTTTTACAGCAAAGCGGCACTGCCTTCGGCCTGCGCTATGACATGGAATACCGGGTGCACCGGCTCGACCTGAAGCCGGGTGAAACGCTGCTGATCTATTCTGATGGCATTACCGAAGCGATGGATCCGCAGAATGTGCAGTATGAAAGCGACCGTATGGTCGAGTGTGTAAAAAAAGCGCTCGCCATGCCTGCGGGGGGAAACCCCGCTGAAACCTGTGTTCAACAGCTGCGGCAGGACGTGGCTAAATTCAGGCAGGGCGCTGACGTGAACGACGATTTGACCGTGGTTTGCGTGCAGCGCAGTTAAAGACTCTTAGTACCTGTATGTGCAGATACCCCACCGGCGGCATACTGCCAGTCGATGCCGAGAATGTGCTATGTCAGCCAGCCCTTGAGCAGCAGAAAGAGCTCTTTCGGCAACTGCGTGGCCGCGTTCGCTGAAAAGTGGTCCCGATAGTCCTGCAGATTTTCCATCAGCTGGCGGTGTATATAGCTGTGATTCTGCAGCTTCGTGTAGGCAATTTCTTTCATATAAGCTTCTTCGTCTGCAAAATTTTTTCCCGCGTAGCGGATAAGTTCGTCGAATTTGGCGAGCACCCTGTCTTTACCGGCGTTGGTTTCGTTGAGCGAGTGCAACGCATTCATGAAGGCAATCAGCGTCTTGTGTTCTTCATCCATGCGGATGACTCCCAGCTGAATTTTCTCATTCCACTCAAAGAACATATTTGGGCTCCTATAAAATATTTATAGAGCTATTTATCTTTATTAGCGTCGGTTGTCAATCTGCATTAGTCTGCGTTCGTCTATAGTCATCCTGCTCGACGCCCCCGCTCGTGAAAAAAGTCTTTCCGCATATGAACAACCCGAACTGGGCCGATAAACTCGGCACACGCAAAAAACTTTCCACCGCCGCAGGCGAGGTCGCGTATTATTCGCTGCCTGAACTCGCTAAAAAATACCCGAACATCAACCGCCTCCCTTATAGCATACGCATTCTGCTCGAAGCGGCGCTACGGCAAGAAGACGGCTTTATCATCGACGAGAACCATATCAAGACCATCGCCGAGTATAATCCGAAATCTGTTAAAGAAGAAGAGATTCCCTTCAAACCCGCGCGTGTCGTCATGCAGGATTTCACCGGTGTGCCGGGCGTTGTCGACCTTGCCGCGATGCGCGACGCCATGACCGAACTCAAAATCGACCCGACGAAGATTAACCCTGTGCTGCCCGTCGACCTCGTCATCGACCACTCGGTGCAGGTCGACTTCGCGGGCGCGGCCGATTCGCTCGACAAAAACAACAAACTCGAATTCGAACGCAACGGCGAACGCTACGAATTTCTGCGCTGGGGTTCGGGCGCGTTCTCGAATTTCCAGGTTGTGCCGCCTGCAACCGGTATCGTTCACCAGGTGAACCTCGAATACCTCGCGAAAGTCGTGCAGACGCGCACGCATAACGGCGAGCTCGTCGCTTACCCCGACTCGCTTGTCGGTACCGACTCGCACACGACGATGATTAACGGTCTCGGCGTCTTAGGCTGGGGTGTCGGCGGTATCGAGGCCGAAGCCGTGATGCTCGAGCAGCCGATCTACATGCTGATTCCTGAAGTTGTCGGTTTCAAACTCACCGGCAAGTTGCCCGAAGGCACGACTGCGACAGACCTCGTTCTGACCGTGACCCAAATGCTGCGTAAACACGGCGTCGTCGGCAAATTCGTCGAATTCTATGGCGAGGGCCTCTCGCAGATGAGTCTCGCCGACCGCGCAACGATTGCCAACATGGCACCCGAGTACGGTGCAACGATGGGCTTTTTCCCGATCGACGACGAAACGATTCGTTATATGAAGCTCACCGGCCGCGACGATAAACTCGTCGATCTCGTTGAGAAATATTCGAAGGCGCAAGGCCTCTTTCTCACCAAAGACGCGGCAACACCCGATTTCTCGTCGACCCTCGAACTCGACATGGGCAAAGTCGTACCTTCGATTGCCGGCCCCAAGCGCCCACAAGACCGCATCGAACTCAAAAACGCGAAGGCCGAATATCACAAGGCGATGGCCGAAGTTTTCAAAGACGCTCCCGATAAAGCGGTGGATGTCTCGCTGAATGGCAAGAGTGAAAAACTCGGCAACGGTTCACTCGTCATTGCGGCGATTACCTCTTGCACAAATACGTCGAATCCCTCTGTGCTCGTCGCTGCGGGTCTCGTCGCCGAGAAAGCCGCGAAGGCAGGGCTCAAGGTTCCTGCGACGTTGAAATCCTCATTGGCACCGGGCTCGCGCGTCGTGACAAAATATCTCGAAGCGGCGGGGCTGCAAAAGTCGCTCGACGCGATCGGCTTTAACACAGTGGGCTATGGTTGCACCACCTGCATTGGTAACTCGGGCCCGATCGACGCGGCGCTCTCTGAAGCGATCAATAAAAACAACCTGACCGTGGGCGCGGTGCTTTCTGGCAACCGTAACTTCGAAGGCCGCATTCACGCCGACGTCAAGGCGAACTACCTCGCCTCGCCACCGCTCGTCGTTGCGTATGCGCTTGCAGGCACGATGGATATCGACTTCGAGAAAGATAAGATCCAGGGCAAGGTGACGCTCAAAGAAATCTGGCCGACACAAAAAGAAGTGAACGATGCGCTCGCGAAAGCCGTGACATCTGACCTTTTTAAGAAAGAGTACGGCAACGTGTTCAAAGCGAACGAGATGTGGAACAACATCAAAGTCGGCGCCGGCAACACCTACCAGTGGGATCAGAAATCTACGTATATCGCGAAGCCGAACTATTTTGAAAATTTCTCGCTCAAAGAACCCGGCATTCCGGTACTGAAAGATATCCGCTGCCTCGCGATCTTCGGCGACTCGGTAACGACCGACCACATTTCGCCGGCAGGTAACATCAAAAAAGACGGCCCTGCCGGTAAATACCTGCAGGCGCGCGGTGTCGCACCTGCCGACTTCAATACCTATGGCGCGCGCCGCGGTAACCACGAAGTTATGGTGCGCGGTACTTTTGCGAACACGCGCATTAAGAACCTGATGACGGCAACCGATGCCGTGTCGGGCAAAGTGGCCGACTGGACTAAGGTGCCCGAAGGCGGCAATACGGTGCATATTCCCTCGGGCGAGAAGATGAGCATCTTCGACGCCGCGATGAAATACATGGAAGCGAAAACACCGCTTATCGTGCTTGCCGGTAAAGAGTACGGTACAGGCTCGTCGCGCGACTGGGCGGCGAAAGGCCCCGCGCTGCAAGGTATCAAGGTTGTGATTGCCGAAAGCTTCGAGCGCATTCACCGTTCGAATCTGATTGGCATGGGCATTCTGCCGCTGCAATTCAAAGACGGCCAGAACGCGCAGTCGCTGGGACTCGACGGCTCTGAGGTCTTTAATGTTGAAGGTTATGACAACAACCTGAAACCGCGTACCGACATCAAGGTTACCGCGAAAAAGGCCGACGGTTCAGTGGTTTCATTCACCACGATGAATCGTGTGGATACCCCCGTTGAGGTGGTTTATCTCAAGAACGGGGGCATCCTCCATACGGTTTTAAGAAAACTCGGCGCAGGTTGAGTTTTCTGGCCACGGGCTATAGCCCGTGGCTAGGTCTGCTATTTCAAAAAGTCGTCCATCGAAAGCCCGCCGGTATCACTCTCAGCGTTCGCCGACTTGCTCTTCATCTTCTCAGGCAATAAAACTTCATTGTAACTTTTCGCGAGCTCGAAGATCTCGTCGTGTTCGAAATCTTTACGAATCGATACCTCGAGGTTATAACCGGGATCGTTGATGCCCTTCTGCATGATGTGCACCACGTCGGTGACATTCTGCACAAAATGACGGCTGTAGACGAACATGAAACAGAGCAGAATCGCCACGATACCGAAGAATACCATGATATTCACCCGAGCGCGCTCTTTCGCAAGCGGCCAGGTGTTGATGTAAACGATCACGTCGCCTTCTTTGATGGGGTGTACATGGCTGTCGCCCTTGAACTTGAGTTCGGGTTTATTGGCTTCGTTATACTTATAGTGGGATTTCAACTGTTCTGTCGAGATTGTCGACAGTAGCAGATTGCCCTGATAATAGACCTGCGCGATATTCGATTGTTTTGAATCTATCTGGAACAGGAGCCCGGTTAAGAGTTCTTTCGCGCGGTCGGCTTTTTCAGACTCGTTGGGTTTGGTCTTTATGCCTGCGGCGGGGATGGAGATTCCCGCCGGGGGGGTATCCGCCACCTTCTGGATATTGCGCGCGAGTTTTTGCGCAAAAATTTCTTGCTGTTGTTCGATTTCATGCCCGCCCGTGATGCCAGCAAAAGCCATGAAACTGTAGACGACGATGAAGGCCATAGTCGCAATTGTTGAAATGACCGCGATGTGGCGGTTTGCCATTTGCGAATCAGTGTTGTGGATTTTGCCCATGACCTTGAGGAGTCTAAGTAGCCGCAGAATACGGCTGACGCGCACGGCTTTCACGATCTTGATGCTGCTCATGAAACCCAGGCCTGCGCCGTGCACCAGGTCGGGGTTGAGCATCAGCAACACTTCGGGACCGCTCGACAGAATCAGCAATGGAAACGACGAGATGAGGTCTATCCAGCCGCGCTGGTGTATCATGTAGTGTTTAGCTGCACCGTGGCGGCCGGTCACGATCAGGCGCGCGACGAATTCGAAAGTAAAAATCACATCGGTGGCGCACGAGAGAATCAGAATAATATTGCGCGCGGGCAGCGAAAATTCGAGCACGGTGGCAAATTCGTCGAGCACAGTGATGACGAGCGCAAAGACGATCGCGACAATTATGAAATTTTCGACGATACTGCCTAAGAAATTCGCTTCGTGGTAATTCTTGCGGTTTTCCATGAGTTATGCCTTCATCGTGAATGCCATGCGGTTGAATTCTTCGAGCATGCGCTTGTCGAAGCCCATGAATGTAGCGTTTTTGATCTGCACAGAGAACCACGACTTGTCGGGAGTCTCCGAGCCTTTCTCGGCCTTCTGGCCCTTGCGAAAATCTTTTGCGCGCGCGAAGAGAATGGCGAGAAACTTGCCGACGGGGGTTGCACCCGATTCGGTGGCGGCAAGCGGCACCTTGAGCGCCGCGTTCAAGAGGTCGTTATTGATCTGCGGCGCCACCGAGCGCACGAGCGCGCTGATCTTATCGAGATGCGCTTTCTGCCCCGAGGGTTTGTCCCTGAGGTCGAATGCATTGACGGGCTGCGGCCCGACCTGCGGTATCGGAATACGGATCGCCGCGGCGGGCACGACGGCGGCGACGAGTTTGATATATTCGATCATCGTCTGTGCGTCTAAATTCAGTTTTTGCACGCGGAAGAGTTCGTTATAGACATAGTTCTTCTCTTGAAAGCAGGTGCCGATGTAGCGGTCGATATAGTTTTCGTCGAGCAGAATGCAATACTGGTCGATCATCTGCCGCGCTTCTTTGTGGGCCGCGATCTTTTCGTACAGCATCAGCATGTGCGCGAGTACATCCTCACCGCTGCCGATACCCAGGTTTGCGGGCACCGAGACGTCGACAGCGCCCGGCACGACACTCTTTGCCTTGTCGAGAATCGTCTGCGAGATATAGGTACGTATATCGGCGATGAGCTTTTCAGTCGCCTTATCGCCGGCAAGACCGGGGTAAAACTTCTGATTTTCAATCACCGCAGACATCTGTTGTTTGTTCTGCTGTACGAAATTAGAGATCTGCTGTTCGATCATACTGATAGGCTGGCCAGTGAAGTTCGGGTTCGAAATCAGCTTCAATATGAAATCGGAAACCATGGTATATCGTCGGCTGTTTCTTCTTCTATTTCAAATACATTATCGCTTCGATTTCGACCGAAGCGCCGCGCGGCAAAGCCGCAACCTGTATCGTCGACCGGGCCGGTTTATGGTCACCGAAATGCTTTGCATAGACCTCGTTCATGGCCTGAAAATGGCCCAGATCAGTCATAAACACCGTGCATTTGGCGATTTTAGCGAGCGAACCCCCGGCGGCTTCGCAGACGGCTTTGACATTTTTCATCACCTGCTCTGTCTGCTCGGCGACCTGCTCTGAGACCAGTAGGCCCGTTTCGGGCACGAGCGGAATCTGGCCTGAGAGAAAAAGGAAATCGCCCACCTGGATAGCCTGCGAATAGGGACCGACGGCAGCCGGGGCCGCCGCTGTTGAGATAATTTTCATCATTCTGACTGCGGCGAAAACCCGGCGCGTCAATAATAAAAGGTCAAATACCGGGCGAAAAAGGCCGAAAAACAAATGATGGAAGCCTTTCTTGCCGGCCTGAAAATTCGTACTAAAATCAGTACGGCCGCTGGCCTACTGATTCTTCCCCTGTTTTATCTCGCTATTCATTTCTATCAGAAGTCCGCAGAAGACATCAATTCTACCAAGCTGGAACTTGCGGGCTTGTCTTATATAACGCCGATGCAGCGGATGCTGGGCGAGCTCATGCTGCGGCGCGGGTATGTTGCCGGCCACGGGATTAATACAGATGCTTCGACAGATTTTAGAATCGAAAATGAAAATATCCGTAAGAATCTGGCTGAACTCGACCAGGCGAATGAAAAGTATGGTCTCTCTCTGGATATTAAGGCGGAGTTCATGCGTTTCAGGTCTGCCGTCGCGACCGTGCTGGAAACGCCACTCAACGCAGAACGGCAGCCGCACCTCGAAAAACATTACGAGGCGATTCGGGGGTTGCTGTCTCTGCAAAGAGATATCATGGATAAAGCGAGTCTCGATATGGAATCGGAATCGGGCGCTTTTTACCTCATCGAGCTGGCGTTGAAAACAATCTCCCCCGCCTCTGAAATCATTGGCCAGGTGCGGTATCTTGCAAATGGTTATTTATCGGGCGATAACCGAAACCCGGCAACTCTGCTGCGCATAGAAGAGCGTTTCGGAGTGATCGAATATCAGCGAAAACTGATCGAAAATGATTTCGCTCGTATACATAAATACCTTCCGGAAAAGAAGGATATATTCGACCGGCTTCTTTCGGAGCAGCAAAAACTCTGGGAGGCTTATGCGGCGCTGCACCGCAAATACTTTGAAACACGCATCGGTGGTACGACGCAGCGCGACGGTCTGGCATATGCTAACGCGGCAAGGGCCTTCAAAGAATCATTACTCAAGATCGCTCTCGAAGCAGTCGCCACAACGCGCACTAAGTTTGAGCAGAGAGTGACGACTTTGCGCATGAAACAGATCAGTATTTTGGGGTTGGCTTTCGGGCTGGCGGCGATTTCGGGAGTCATCGGCTGGTACATTCTGCGACAGATATCCACATCGCTCACCAAAGCGATGACCGTATCGGAGAATCTTGCTGCCGGTAATCTGGACTTTACCGTCGAATCGGATGGGCGCGGGGAAATCGGCGCCCTGATGAATTCGCTGCAAATCATGTCGCAGCGGCTGAAAAGCGTATTACAACAGGTACACCAGAGTGCTTCTGAGATTTCACTCGCCGCACAACAGGTGGCGAGCACCGCCGAGATGCTGAACAACGGCGCCATGGACCAGGCCGCGCATGTCGAAGAGACCGGCGCCGCGCTCGGCGAGATGGTGAACCTTATCGGCAGTAACGCGAAGAACGCCGTCGAAACCGATAAGGCTGCGCGCGGTGCAGTCAACGTCACCGAAACCGGCGCTGAAAATATCATGAGCGCCGTACAGTCGATGAAAAACATTTCGGAACGTATTCAGATTGTGCAGGAAATAGCTTCACAGACGAACTTACTAGCGCTCAACGCTACTATTGAGGCGGCGCGGGCCGGCGAGCATGGCCGCGGTTTCGCCGTTGTCGCCACCGAAGTAGGCAAACTCGCCGACACCAGTGGCCAGGCAGCAAAGCAAATTCAGGCGCTCCTCAAAGAAAGTTCGCTCGTATCGGAGAACGCGGCTTCGTCTCTGGGGTTAATCACCACAAACATGCAGGATACCGCAGAAAAGGTTCTGGCAATCCGTAAGGCCTCTGAAGAACAGGACCACGCGGCGAAGCAGATCAGCGAAAGTATGGGGCGCCTCAACCAGACGACTGAGCAGACAGCATCGGCAGCCGAAGAACTCGCCGCAACCGCCGAAGAAATGAGCTCGCAGACCGCGACGCTGATCGAGAACCTCAAGTTCTTTCGTTTTGCAGCAGACGACACATCGGTATCGGCGCAGTATTCGGCGGCAAATGCCATTCGGCGCATGGCGGGAAAAACTGCCCCGAAAGCCCCGCCCATGCCCGCGAAAAAAACTTCGACCGATGAATTCATCGTTTCTTCGGGTCAATACGAGAAGTTCTGATGCCATTCTGATGTTTTTAATACCGTGACATTCTTGTCACGGTGAACCACGGTATTTCCATGTACCATGGCATTGGATATTACCGTCGCTAACCGCGTCGCCAGCATCAAGATCAATCACAACGCGGCGAATACACTCACACAAGAAAGTTTTGAAGGCTTCCGCGATGCGCTCAAGCGCTTTGAGAACGACGATTCTGTCCGCGTGGTGGTTTTTACCGGCAACGATTCGGGTTATTTTTCCAATGGCTTTGAACCTGCGCTATTCCTCAGGCAATCCTACGAGTATAACCTCAATGTCTGCCGTCTCGTGAACGAGACTGCGATGTATTTTTTCTTTTTTTCAAAACCTATCATCGCCTGCCTCAATGGCCATGCGATGGGTGCGGGTGCTGTCTTCGCGCTGTTCTCAGACTGGCGGCTGATGGGCGAGTCGGGGGGCCGGCTGGGGTTTCCCGAGGCGTTGCTGGGGATGAACTTCCCGGCATTTGTCGCGCGTTACATGCAAGATCTCATCGGCGTGCAGCGAACCCGCGACATTCTTTTCGGTGGCAAATCCCTCAAGGGACCCGATGCAGTCGAGATCGGTCTCGCTGACAAGGTCTTTCCCGAAGAGTCTCTCGTCGCCGAAACGATGAAGTTTGCCGAGAAGCTCGCGAAAAGCCCGCTGCAGACGCTCACCGGCATGAAACGCGCGCGCACCGAATATTACCGCCCCATCTTCGAAGCGATGCGCGAGAACGACGCGGCAGAGCTTGCGAAGATCATGACGAGCTCGGTCACACAAGAGGGATTGCTTTCCATAGTGGAAAAAAGAAGACCGAGGTTTGAATAATGGGTAACCGGTCGGATGACAAGCGCGTCGCCGTACTCGCCTCAGGTGGCGACTCACCGGGCATGAATGCCGCGCTGCGCGCGTTCGTGCGCTCCGCGCTGTGGGAACGTTACCAGGTTTTCGGCATCCAGAACGGATATGAAGGTCTGCTCGCGGGTGACATTCGCGAACTCACCTCGCGCGACATGGGTCTCATCATCGACAAGGGCGGCACCTGCCTTGGCACCGCGCGCTCGGCGGAGTTTCAGACGACCGAGGGGCTTCAAAAAGCCGCTGCGCATCTCGTCGCCAAAAACATCGACGCGCTCTGCGTTGTCGGCGGCGACGGTTCTTTTCGCGGCCTCATGGCGCTCTCGGAATATTATAAAGGCCAGGTGGTGGGCATACCCGGTACGATCGACAACGACATACCCGGCACCGAGTACACGATCGGTTTTGATACCGCGGTACAGACTGCCGTCGAGGCGATCGACAAACTGCGTGATACGGCGCTGTCGCATGGGCGGATGTTCTTCGTTGAAGTCATGGGGCGGCACTCGGGGCAGATTGCGCTCTCGGTGGCGCTGGCCTCGGGCGCCAAAGATGTGATCATTCCCGAAGAGAAGATCGATGCCGATGCTTTTGCCGCGCGCATCGAGGCTGGCCGTAAGCGCGGTAAGCGCTTTGGTATTGTTGTCGTCGCCGAAGGGGCGACCTGCGATGCGCGCGATCTCGAGCGCGCGAATGCGGTGCGCGCCGCAGCGCCCGACCCGGCCGTTAAAGCCGTGCTCGCGGCCGAAGAGTCGCCGGCTTTTGCGTGGGCCGAAGTCCTGCGGCCGAAGATCGGTATGAATATACGCGTCTCGGTTTTAGGCCACATTCAACGCGGGGGATCCCCCACGTCATACGACCGCGTCTGGAGTTCGCGCATGGGTGAGGCCGCAGTCCGCTTTCTCAAGAACCGCATGACGGGCATTTTCACGGCGATGCGTGCCGGCCATGTTGTGCCGGCTTACCTTGTCGAAGCGACGCAGGGTATTCGCGCGGTTGAGCCAGAGATGGTTCAGCTCGTGCGCGTAATGGGCAGCTGAGAAATTATTCCTCACAAGACACACACCGCTCGCCTCTGGCTCGCCGTGCTCCCGCCGTAAGACGGCGGGGTCTTGTGCTGAATAATTACTAAGCTCCCCATCCCGCACACGCCCAACCACACCTACCAG
>JAFLED010000109.1:4116-11832 GCA_017302045.1 Spirochaetota bacterium | reverse complement strand
ATTTTGTTTTGTACTGGGGATTTCTCGCTTTTCTGATTGCGACGTTCGGCCGCTTCGCGGTCGCGCGCGACTTCGATGCTACGTTGCTCGATCCATTGGGGCGCGGGTTGGCCGACTATTACCGCAAAAACATCTGGGATAGCCCCGCGATGCTCTACCGTATGTTCCAGACAGAAAAACTGTACCGCGAATCGTTCAGCGCGTGGGATGCCGTGCTGACTCCCGTGCTCGGCCACACAGTGCCGCGCCTGGGTCATTTGAGCCCCGCACAGCCGTTTGACGCCCTCATGGAGCGGCTCAAGGCCTATGTGGCTTTCACTCCGCTTAATAATGCGGCAGGCAGCCCGGCGATTTCGTTACCTATGAGTGTCGATCGCAACGGTGTGCCGATCGGTGTTCAGCTGCAGGCGGCGCATGGCGCCGAACGCACATTGCTCGAATTGGCGTTTGCGCTCGAAGAGGCAAAACCCTGGCCGAAAATTCAATCCGCCTGAACACTAGCGCCGCTTAAACGAGTGGCGGCCGGTTCATGTCTTTGTAATATATATATTTCGTGTTCTGTTTGCCCGAGGCTACAAACCATTGCAGGCAGTAGGGCGCCATCCAGATGGCGTCGTCTTTTTGCACAGGGTACCAGCTTTCACTCAGGCGATATACGCCCTGCCCTTGTAAGACATAGAGTCCGTGCTCCATGTAGTGGTTCTCGACATTGGGTAATGTACCACCAGGTACAAATTCGAAGATGTTTACGCCCATATCGAACTCAGCGCCCATCGGCATGAGCGTCTGTAACAGCGCGCCCGGGTCGCCGAGAAACGCCTCTTTGTTGATTTTACTTTCGTGTGAAATAATTTCTGCGGGCAGATTTACCCCCGCGAGCGGTTCATACATTTTTTCGAAGAACAGCACGCGACTCTGCTGCTTCGCGGTCAGCGAAAAATTCGTGCCGGGTGGCAGAAAAAAGAACGATCCGGCTTGCAGAGAATTTTTTCCCTTGCTTTGCAATTCGCCCTCGCCTTCGAGCACATAGCCGAGAATTTCGTTATCGCCGAGGTTGCGTTTGACTTCACCACCTGCTTCAAAGACGCCGAGAAACATGGTGAAATTGGCGCCCATCTGCGGTGAGATAAAATAAACCACATTCGATTTCGACCAGCCGGGAGGCGAGAGCAAGACATGGCTTTCGGGCGTAATCAGCGCATGGTCGGTGGTGATCCGGCTACGGGTGAGGGCGGTGTGCATCAGCGCAAATGCCGCGGCGCATTGCTGCGTCAATCCGCATCTGTTTTGAATTTTCTTAGGGATTTCCGCTTTTTATTGGCTTATTCATGCTTGTTTGATCGTACCTTCCCTATGACGAAAAATACAAAGCCCAATAGATGCAGCAAACCATCTTGAAATACGCCGACGAATTTGTCCGGCGGATTGCCAACGCACGTTCGTTGATTCCCTGCAGGAGTAAGCATGTTACACCTTTTTTGCGGTAAAATTGCATCGGGCAAATCGACACTTGCGCGTGAAATCGCGGCGCAAGAAAACGGAATTTTGTTGGTCCAGGATGAATGGATGGCAACGCTTTTTCCCGGTGAAATCAAAACGATTGAAGACTTTGCCAGTGCTTTGGGAAAATTACGTAAGGTGATGGGCCCGCACATTGTGGCATTGCTGCGTCGCGGCCAGACGGTTGTTCTGGATTTCCATGCCAATACCCTGAATGCCCGCACGTGGATGAAATCGATAATTACCGACGCCGGTGTTCGGCATACGCTCCATTACCTGAAAACCTCTGATGAAACCTGTAAGTCGCGCCTGCACGTTCGCAATGCCAGCGGCGAACACGAGTATCAGGTGAGCGCCGAAGAATTTGATCTGTTCGCGCAGCATTTCGCCGAGCCCGACCCTGCAGAAGGATTTCATATCATTGTACACCAGCCTTCGCGGGCGTGACTTCAAGAAGCAGTCAGAACCCGTCGGCCAAAAGTCCGCAGTATTGATTTCGCTCTTTTTAGAAGCTCACCGAGATCCCGGTATTCAGCATATAACCGCCACCCTTCGCTTTTTCCCCGGAAATATTCGAACCCGAAACGGAGAAGCTGGATTCGACGGCTCCTCCCTCCAGAATGACGCCGATTCCTTGGGCGATTACGTATTCGACGCCGATCATAAGCTGACTGCTGGCATAAGAAACCGGAGTGCCACCCGCATCGCTGGTATACCGCATTCCGGGGCCTGTGATCAGGTAGGGTCCGATGCCGACCGCTATAACATTGGGCTCAGAGGCATGAATATGTGCCGAGATAGCGATGGTCATAGCCTGCAACGACGTATCTTTGAACTTATTCGCTGTTGCGGCCGAACCGTCATCGACGTATTTGAGACCCGCATAGCCAATCACCAACTGCCCGTCGAAAAGGGCCTGAGCCTGGAATGAAGTTAACCATAGAATGAGAAAATTGATCTTAAAAAAGCGCGCGCTCGTGATTTTCTGCATTGCTGAGATCGTAATGATCTTCGCAGGCGCCGCTGTCACTGAG
Source organism: Spirochaetota bacterium (assembly GCA_017302045.1). GTDB lineage: Bacteria > Spirochaetota > Leptospiria > Turneriellales > Turneriellaceae > Turneriella. Next base: position 9,298 of record JAFLED010000109.1, on the reverse strand, counting down.
TCAACCGTGAATCTTCGATTCAATTCCAGCTTTACACCTCTGTGTTCGGTTAGTGTGCCGGCATAAGTGCTCCGGAATCTTATTGCTACTTTCACGCTGTGGATCGTGTTTTCCGTATTCCATGCCCGTTCGCTTCACGCATGCGGTGTTTCCGGGGCTGACGGTGTTGCTCTTTGCAATTTGGCAGAAGGCCACGAAAGGGTGCGCCCGCGCTGGGCGATCTCCACCGGCGCAGTTTTTACATCAACAACGATCAAATTCGATAATGGCATTCAGGCGGATCAAATCCGGCGCGCCACCTCAGTCTCTTTGGCATATATGCCGACCGCGCAATTGACTTTTCAGGCCGGGCTTGGCGCCTCTCTCGGTGGCAGTTTAGCCATGCCCAATGGAACGCATAATTTTGCGGCCGGTCCAGCCGCGCTTTTGGGTGCATCATGGCTCATGAGTTCGGGACGTACTTTTATCATTCTGCAATCCCTTCTCACTTACTCTGCAGCGCGCACGCAGTACTTAGACGAGTCTTCCGTATCCTACCAAGCCTATGATTTGCGCGTCGGGGTATCCGCCGGATTAAAATTCAGTATGTTTCGGGCTTATATTCCCGTCAGGGTTTTTGGCGGGCCTATTCTCTGGCAATACCAGGGTAATGCAATCGTGGGCACAGATCTGTACCATTATCAAGGTGGTGCGGGTTTCGCTGCCCAGGTTGTAGATCGTCTCAATTTTTTTGCCGAAGGGATGGCGCTAGGGGAACGCTCTGTCTCGTTTGGCGCAAGCCTCGTTTTCTAAGAATATTCCTTTCTAAGGCTACTCTTGTGCTCTCTGGTGTCGATAAGGAAACAGGGCAAGTGATCTAACGGAGTGGTCGCGCGCGGCGGGTGTGTCGCTAATTGTTTTTCGGGAGCATAGTACAAACAAACGAGCGTATACTCAAGCTGAGTTTGCAGACCGATTTCAGATGCTTGCCTCATTTAATCAATCCGTAAAGCCTGTTCTTCGTTAACGTCACGCCAAAGTTCTCAGCTGAAGCGTCATTGCCGGGGGTTACTTTTTCCGCGACTTCTTCGATGATTTTGCACGCTCATTAAAATCCAGACACAATTTAAGCCAATATACCAAATCTTTTCTTGCCTTAAACCCTTCTGGTTTGACATACGCATAGCCTTTATATTCGCGTTCTTTCATTCGCATTGGTTCAACGTGCTTTTTCTTTAATATCTCTGCCTGCAGCGCGGGATCGAATCGACACATGAGCCGGTCATTGCTGACGCTGATGCACATTTTGCCATGAACCATGAAGGTTATTCCCCGAAACATCTCTTTTTCTTCAACTTGCAATCCGGGGATATCCTTCAGGTAGGAGCGAATTTTTTCGGCAAGCTTTGTGTCATATGCCATATGAAGTAGATGCAAAAATCAAAGCATTTGCCATACCGTAAATTTCGTTTTTTCTCTTACGAGAGCATCGCAGTGGGGCCGCGGCTCATTGACTCCATTCCCCATGACGATTCGCATCAAAAAATGTGTTCGCAGCGCAGCGCGTAAAATTTGTTGTGTGATGGCTCGCGCTTACCGAAGAATGCCGTCCCGCCAGAAGAAGCCGGACCCAGGTTCCTTTTCGTAGTTGTTTAAAAGTGAAAAGAATAAATCTGGAAATCGAGCTTCTTCAAGAGGGAGACAATACATTATATCTGGATCATCTGGTTTACCACCTAAACCTATTACCACAAATACAGGGATCCTTCGACGATTGGAAAATGCCTTGTAATTTTCGATCTGATATGGCTTTGCCCAAGATATAACTGGTCCACCGTTCTTCTGACTGATACTAGGATTAGTGCGATATTTGCACTCTACTGCAAACCTTTCTCCTGTGGGATTATAGCGAATAACTAAATCAGGATTCTGGTTTGCTTCAACTTTTATACCTGTAGTTTTGTTGTGATTATCTGCTGACCAATCTTCGATCGTGAAATATTTTGAATTTGATGCGAATGTTTCCGCAACTAGACGCTCAAAAATATGGCCTTTCTCGGTGTTCTTTTGGGCTTCGTCAGGAAGCCACAAGTTCATAGTCTTTATCAGCTTATCTATGAAGGCCATGATATTCTCTGTTCAATTTCATATAAGTATTACCTGCGCGAGCTTTCACACAACACCTATTCTACGAAACCAACCGCAACACCACCCCCGCTACCGCACCTCCCACCAGTGGCGCGACCACGGGAATCCACGCATAGCGCCAGTCAGACGAACCCTTGCCCGGTATCGGTAGCAGCGCATGCGCGAGCCTTGGCCCGAGGTCGCGCGCGGGGTTGATGGCGTAACCAGTCGTGCCACCCATCGAAAGACCGATCGCCCAGACGAGTATGCCGACGAGTAAGGGGCCGATGCCCGCGCTGATGCCGCCGACGCCGCGTGAGAAGATGGCATAGACACCGACGATGAGAACCAGTGTGCCAATAATTTCGCTGATGCTATTTGCTATTGGGTGGCGGATTGCCGGGTCGGTCGAAAAAACCGCGAGCTTGAGGCCGGGGTTTTTGGTTTCACCCCAGTGCGGAAGATAATGCAGCCAGGTCACGATTGCGCCCGCAAAGGCGCCGGCGAATTGTGCGGCAAAAAATACCGGTACGTTCGCAAAGGAACCCGATTTAATCGCAAAAGCCAGCGTCACAGCAGGGTTGAGATGCGCATCGGGGCTGCCGAAAGCCTTCGCGGTGAAGATCCCGAGCGTCACGGCGAACGCCCAGCCCGTGGTGATGACAATCCACCCCGCGTTTTGCGCCTTCGATTTTTCGAGCAGCACACCGGCAACGACACCCGTGCCGAGTATAATGAGGACCATGGTTCCGAAGAACTCGCCCCAGAAAGGTGAAAGCATATCAGGTAAGAATTTCTTCCAGCACGGCCGTCAAGAGTAAGTTTTTAAACTGCATCATGTGACGGTAAAAACCCGCATTCGCCGTGGGTTGGTAGCCCAGAATGCGGCCCTCGAGCTTCAGCTGCACATCGGGTATCTCAAGCGTCACCATGCCCGGCGCAAGCATCGAATCGACGATAAACGAAGCACCGCCCTCGCCGATATCGACGGTGAAACCTTTCACCGCGCGGCGCGCGACGATGACCTGCATCGGTTTCACAAATTTGTAGCGCGGGTGGCCTCGACGCTCATCGGGTGGTAGTGGCGACGACATGCGGTAATTTCAGAGTCGGATGTCCCCACGCGGCGTACACTTTTTTGCCGGCTTATTGAGATTGCCACCGTATAAACCCCGCGGTATGCTTCCGCATGACATACGGCGAACCCATTCATCTCAGCGATGCGAAAAAAATTGTAGCTGCGGCACAGGCCGAGGCCGCGAAGAACGGCTGGAACATGGCGATTGCCATCGTCGATTCGGGCGCCAACCTCGTGTTACTCGAAAAGATGGATAACACACAGCTCGGTTCGATCGAAATTTGCCAGGCGAAAGCTCTGACCGCCATTAAATTCAAGCGCGCCACGAAGGCTTTTGAAGAGACCGTCGAAAAGGGTGGCGTAAATCTGAAAATTCTCGGCATGCCGAATGTGATTCCCGTCGAGGGCGGTGAGATCATCGTCAAGGGTGATAAGATCATCGGTGCAATCGGTGTCTCCGGCGCGTTATCGGCGCAAGATACGCAGGTTGCGAAAGCCGGCATCGCCGCGCTTTAATATTTTACTGTCACCAAAATGCGCGCTCGCGCGTATTACTGGTGATGCCTGCCGCTTTCTCTGAAGAAAAAATATTGCCGCCCGGTATGCGCCTGCTGCGTCTCGCGGGGCATATCAACGCAAACAATGCGCCTGAGGTGCGGGCCGAAGTGACGGGCCTACTTTCCGAGGGATACAAAACATTCGTATTCGATTTTTCCGAAGTTGCTGATATCGACTCTGTTGGCATTGGCGCTTTTTTTACCATGGCCAAGCTTTCAACCGACGCGGGTGGCTCGGTGCGTATCTTTGGCGCAACAACACTGATCAAAAAAACGCTCGAGCTTGCCCACCTCACGCACTATGTCGCATTGTATACCGACCTTGAGTCGGCGCTCGCGGGCCGCGCCGAAAACAGCGCCGCGAGAAATTAATTAAAGCTCGAGCGACTTTGCAATCGCGAGTAGTTTCAGCATCTCGTCGCGCGTGAAGTCCATCGCGCTGCTCGTGCCAATGAGGTATTGCCCTCCGTCCTTTGCCTTGCGAATCATCAAGAAGTGATAAATTGCGGCGTCTTTCTCGCGTATCGGCTGACCGATCGGGTTTCCCGGCCGCGCCGTGAATACGATGAACCCGGGCTCTTCGGCAAGCCATGATTTCCAGCCGATCGTTGGCCGAAAGCGAATGCTCTCTTTGTGTTTATCGAAAGGCAGCTTCGTGCTATAGATCTCGAGCTTGGCCTGAATCGTGCGTGTGGCATCCGCAGCATCGCTCGGTATCGCAAAGGGGCGGATGATTACGTAGGGGCGCGTGCCTTCATTGTCGCTTAGGGTCGATTTCTCGGCTGTGGCACCAGCGGGTACCTTGATGGTACCGGAGATACCACTTGAGGAAAGATCTAAGGTATTATAATCGGCCGGCAGCGGCGGGACGACCAGGGCATCTGATTTTTTAGCCTGTGGTTTGCAGGCGAGAAAAAGAATACTAAGAACAAGTGTGAGTTTCGGTAATTGCATGCGCTGTGTACGCATGAAATTACCGGTTATTGCCAAAAATACTTAGCGCAGCGAGAGTTCTGCCATTGTCTGCGTGAGAATCTCCACCCCACGTTGGATCTCCTCGGGCGAGGTATACTCGTCACTGCGGTGACTATACCCGCTCTTCGACGGCACAAAGATCATGCCCATCGGAGCAATGCGTGCGATGAAGAGCGAATCGTGGTAAGCCCGGCTCGGTAACCGCATCTGCGAGTATCCCGCAGCGGTCGTCGCGGCCTCGGCAGTTTTCAGAATCGTCTCGTCAGAAACCGCAGGCGGGTCAGAGTTGATATCCTCAATTTCGACCTTGAGACCGCGCTCGTCGGCGAGCTTTTGCGCGAGCTTCTTCACTTCGGTGACGACATGGTCGCGCGTATCGAGGCGAATATCACGTATGTCGAATTCGACCGTGGCTTTCGCCGGTATGCTGTTGATCGCACCGGGGTGTACCTTGACGACGCCGACC
>JAFLED010000109.1:0-4106 GCA_017302045.1 Spirochaetota bacterium | reverse complement strand
GGGCTCTGGCTGGCTTTAGCGAGCCGCTCGGTTTCCTGAATGAGGATAGCGCACGGTATCAGCGCGTCTTTACGTGCGGGCATGAGAACCCCCCCCGCATGGCCGCCTTCGCCGGTGAAGTGAATCCGAAACGAGGCGGGCGCCGCAATACCTGTCACAATGCCGATCTGTTTTTTCTCACGCTCTAACACAGGGCCCTGCTCGATGTGAAGCTCGCAAAAATAATCATAATAGCCTTTGGGTAAAATAGAATCCTTTACTGCGCCTTTATACCCTGCAGATTCTCTCGCCTGGTCGAAGCTAAGGCCGTCTTTGTCGCGCAGGCTAGCGACTTTTTCGAGCGCGATGGTATTCGACATGATGCGGCTACCGATACAGCCAATACCGAAGCGCGTGGGTTCTTCTGAAGTAAAGAAGACCACTTCGAGCGGGCGCTTCGGTTTGAAGCCTGCGTTCTTGAGCGCGCGCAGTGCTTCGAGCCCGCCGAATACGCCGACCGTGCCGTCGAAGCGGCCCGCATAAGGCACTGCGTCGCAGTGTGAACCCGTGCCGACCGCACCGTCTTTCTGCGAACCTTCGAGGCGCACGAAGATGTTCCCGATGGTATCTTCGCGCACTGAGAGACCGGCATCGCGCGCAAGAGACTTAAAATAATCGCGCGCCTTGATGTCGTTTTCGGTAAAGATGATGCGCGTGACGGCGGGGTATTCATGGTCCGAGAAGCGCGCGAGCTTCTCTAGCTCATCGGCGGTGCGTTTGCCGTCGACAGTGAATTTTGGGATAGAGGACATGGCTCGCCTTGGTGGCGCCGTTTCCCTATGGCAAGGAATTTTCGGGTTTATGCGTCGGCAGAAACTGCCGCAGGTAGATCAAAACCCCCAGGCCAATCCACCCACCCCAAAGTAAGGGGCTGTAGTAGATATAAGTGACGATGGTCCAAAACAAATGGCGGCTGTTGCTAATCGCACGGCCCGGACTAAAGATATCGAATGTTTCTAAGATGCTTATCAGAAGATATAAAGCCAGGGCTCCGCGCAGAAACCCGGTGTGAAGAACTACCCGGCGCAAAAGAAAGAGTAAGATGAGAAAATAGGTAACCGCCAAAAAACCCGTGGCACTATAATAAAACTTCCAGACAGCACTCTCGAAATACTGCTTTCGCCTTTCCTCCGACTCTTTTAACGGTTTATAATCTGCCTTAGCTAACATGTTTTTGGCTTCAGTCATCACTTCGTCGAATTTTCCCCAAAGCAAGGGACCTCCCCATGTGCCGTCGCCAAAAGACACATAGACGGTGGGGTAAGCCTTGATGTCGCCGATCAAACCATCGTCGTCGAATAACACGAGCGGCTTGTGGATCTTTTCTGTGTTCAGAAACTTTTCCGCATCGGGTCGTTTATCGCCCGAGTTGATCGCAGTATAACTCCAATTGCCGGTGTTATAACTTTCGAGCTTAATCAGTTCTTCGCGGCAGGGGCCGCACCATGACGCCCAGAATACCACGATACCTGGTTTCCCCATGGCGTCGAGGCGGTGCTGGGTGCCACTCTTGTCGGGAAGAGAAACGGCGGGTATGCGCCGCAGCTCGGGCATCTTCGTCGAATATTCTGTCTTCCTCTTAAATTGAAAATACTGTACTCCCGCCCAAAGTATCAGCAGCGGCAAAATGACAAAGAACGGTTGAATAAAAACGAAGGGTATGTGCTTTCTCATCGGGCCTCCCCGAAAATCCGGATATCCCATCTGTAAACGAAATTGTGGCGACGGGTTTAATCGTGTCCCTAAAATAACCCATGGCTCAAAAAGAATTTGATATCATCGTTTATGGCGCCAGCGGTTTTACGGGCCGCCTTGTCGCCGAATACCTCACGCAGCGCGGCATCCAGGGCTGGGCAATGGCTGGCCGTAATACCGCAAAACTCGCCGCGATCCGCGACGAAATCGGCGCGCCGAAGAATACACCGCTCATCGAAGCCGATGCAGAAAATACATCTTCACTCAACGCGATGTGCAAACGCACGCGTTCTGTTCTGACGACCGTAGGGCCTTACCAGCTCTATGGCAGACCGCTCGTGGCAGCCTGCGCTGCCTCGGGCACCGATTATCTCGACCTCAATGGTGAGCCGGCCTGGGCGCGGCAGATGATCGACGCGCATCAAGAGACCGCAAAAAAAAGCGGCGCACGCATTGTGCTTTCGGCAGGCTTCGATTCGATTCCGTTCGATCTCGGTGTCTGGTTTCTGCAACAAGAGGCGATCCAGAAATTCGGCAAACCTGCACCGCGCGTCAAAGGCCGCGTGCGCAAGATGCAGGGTGGCGCTTCAGGTGGTACGATGGCGAGCATGAAGGCGACGCTCAAGGCTTCGATCAAAGACCCGAGCATTCTCGGCCTGCTGAATAATCCCTTTGCGCTGACGCCCGGTTTTACCGGCCCCGCGCAGCCGTCGGGCCTTGTTCCCGAGTATGATAAGAATTTGGGCGTCTGGGCCGCACCCTTTGTCATGGCCCCGATCAATACCAAGAACGTGCACCGCACGAATTTTCTTTTGAAACACCAGTATGGCACCGACTTTGTCTACGATGAGATGATGCTGACAACGCTGGGCGAAGCTGCGCGCGCACTCGTCGACGCTGCCGCGAAGGCGAATCCATTTTCAGGCAAGGGGCTCAAACCCGGCGATGGGCCTTCTAAAGAAGAAAGAGAGAACGGTTTTTATGACGTTCTTTTCACCGGCGAATATCCCGATGGCGGTAGTATCAAGGCCTCGGTTAAGGGCGACCGTGACCCGGGTTATGGGTCGACGAGCAAGATGATCTCTGAAGCGGCCTTGACGCTGCTCGATGTCGAATCTGACGGTGGCTGTTTTACACCTGGTGGCGTCATGGCAGGCCCGCTGGTTGCGCGGCTTGAAGCGCATGCCGGATTAACCTTTGCGATAGAACCATGACGCCGAGATTCGCTGCGGCTGCCGTACAATCAGAAGAGAACCATTACCTGTGAAAATGATTTCGGCTATTGCACTTTCACAAATTCACCAAAAACCCAACCGGCTGGTGCCTCGCACCCGATAGGTGAATGTGTTTTGGGGTCTGAGTAACTTTCAGGCGAATAATCGTTGTGAACATAATACCAGTAATTCTCCCATTTATCGACTTTGGCTTTTTCCTGGGTGCGAGCATAGACAGTGAATGGAATACCCAAGGCAAGGGGTGAAGATCCGTCGGCGCAGCGTAATGGTTTAGCTTTCTTGCTGGGTTTTTTTCGAAACACAACTTTGGTCGTCAGCGTCGCGCTTTTCTTGCCCATAATTATGGCGGGCTCGCCCTGAATATCGACCGCTGAACCCTCTGCTCTCAGGCTCGATTCGAGAAAGAAGCGATTACCCTTGCCACAGTCGAGTTCTTCGGCATAGGCCACGGCTGCGGAATGCCATATAATCTTGCATGATTTCGATTGGCGCTTCCCGATGCTGCCGTTGCCCTCGCTTAGCAATATAATCTTCTCACCGTTCACGGTATAATCGCCCTGATCGTCGATGCCTTGTATATGTGCGATTTTGAATTTTCCGTCCGCAAAATCGAGGTGGCGATAGAATTCCATGTCGGTCACGTACTTTTTACCGTTAAGATACAGTTTCAGCTTATCGCCCGTCGGTATCTCCTGAGCAGTAAGACCTGCGGCGAATGCGAAAAGCAATACAATGTCTTTTGAAAACCATTTCATAGATAGTAGTCCCTCAAACCGATCGCAGAAATTCAACGAAAACTTTGATCGCCTCTGCCACATCCTCGACATTCACTGTCTCGACCGGGTTGTGGCTGATGCCACCGGGGCTGCGGATAAAGAGCATAGCAGTCGGTGTGACTTTGGAAAGAATCGCCGTGTCATGGCCTGCGCCGCTCGCCAACCGAAAGTCTTTGTGCTTATGCGCAGTCATCGCCGCCGCCATCTTGTCGATGAGGCCACTGTCGCACTTCACCACGGCCTGTGCTTCCTGCGTTTCGATCTGCATATCGATTTGGCGGCGGTCCGCAATACTCTTCGCTTCATGCAGAATCACCTCGGTCGCTTTATCGAGCGTCGGCTGATCACCATGGCGTATATC
>JAFLED010000108.1 GCA_017302045.1 Spirochaetota bacterium | reverse complement strand
TTGCCGGGACTCTATCTTCAAGAGAAATGTAACTATACAGGTCGCTCTGTTCTGGTCCGTTTCCGCGCATAGTTACTATACGCACGAAATTTCATTTATTTCAAGAGTTTTTCAGGAACCTGCTAGTGATCTCGTTGCGTTCACTGATCCATGATGCCGCCGCATTGGTGCGCTGGAACACTTATCTCTATGCCGTTGTTCTGTTTCTTTCACCCGCTTCGTCGCATCTCATCTACTATATACTGGATAAAAAATTTGGTCGGGTGGTTGGTTTCGCCACCGCAATCAACTGGATATTGACGCTTGTGGCGCTGGGGAGCGTTGTGACCGGCCGGGCATTTACCGGCGAATTATTGTACTACAGTTTCGGAAAATTTCCCGTGGCTGAATTCCCCCTGAAACTTTGGGGGGCAGTGTCATCCGTTTCTTTCCTGACGATCGGTTTGCCCGTTTATTTTCTCTATTGGAAGCGTTACAGCTTTGCCGGTAAGCACCTGCTATTTATCGGTCATACGTTTCTGGTAGTGCTGACGATCTCAAATTTCCCGAGCTTCGCGGGGTATCCGCTTTTTCCCGGCGCGACGTTTTCATTCGTTCCGATGTGCATTATGGCTTATGCTGTATTCAATTCGGATTTCAAGAACCTGCGCGCGCTCTTTTTTGAAAAAAACGCGCTCTTCTATATACTCAACGTGATTGCGGGTATCGTACTTCTGGGCCTGACCTGCGCGGTGTTGTTTCGTTTTTCACCGGCCTATTACGCGAAACTGAAATGGTATCCGTGGCTGCTCATACCCGTCGGCTCTGTGTTTTTCGTCGTCTTGCTTGGCATTCTCATCGGTGGCACGAACCCGACGAAACCCGTCAACCAGTACGGTGCGTTTTCTCTGTATCTTTACGGCTTTCTACTACTCACGGTGATCGTGGGCGGCCTCGGAATCGAACCCATAGTCGCGCACCGTCTCGAACAATTATGTTTTATGGTCTTTGGTCTTACTCCCTCCGTGCAGATACGCTTTGCATATCTGAGTCTCGACAGGCCCGCGCCGCAGTTTCGCCGTGTATTCGATATCCTGTCCCTCGGTCTCAGCGTCATGGCCCTGACGCCCTGGCTCTATACGGGATATTTTGAATACCCTTGGGGGCGTATGTCGCACGCTGGCCCGGTCATTCAGCTCTTTGGTCTCGTCGGATTGCTTGCGATTGTTATGGTGTTGCGCGACTGGTGGAAGTACCGCAGCGATGAAAAGCCAAACCGTTTGGGTGACATCTCCGTCCTTTACCTCTCGGTAGGGGGCCTGTTGCTCATCGGAAATATACCGGCGACGATGGGCATCGAATTTTACCCGACGGGAAACCTATCCATTATCCCGACGGCAATCATGGCTTTTGCTGTAATGCGTTATGGTGGCAAAACGCTGAGAACCGAATCGTTGCGCGTGAGCGCGCTCCTCTCTCCCTTTGCCATAGGCTGCGTGGTGTTCTTTCTCGCTTTTGTCTGGGTGAATCTGGAGGCGAATATCCCTCTGGGGCAGCGGGGGCTGCATATTCTGTTGATTGGTACGCCGCTCACGCTCTGCGCGTTACTCGCAACGTTCGTATTGATCCGTCCGATTGCGACGCGCATTGATACGACATTGCAGAATCTTGAACTTGAAAGAGAAAAAGCCTGGGCCTCGCAGCGTGAGACCGAGCGGCAGAAAGGCGAAACCGAAAAGCTCAACCGGCTTCTGCGCAGTCTCAACGAAGAATTCGATCTTGCAAAAATTATGAAGAAGGTACAGGATTATGTCGAAGAATCCTTCGGCATGGACTGGCATGCCCTCTACGGCGTATCGGCCGATAAAACCCGGCTGCAGATGCTGTCGCTGCGCAGCGATACTTCTGTACCCGAGGCCGAGCGCCGGGTGGTCGAAAAAACCGAGATACCGATCAATACGACACTCGGTGCACATGCGAACGTAGTCCGTAACAAGCGGCCGTTCTTTGTGCCCAACGCGCAGTCGCAGAGAGTTGCCGCAGCCAGCGCGCCTGAAGAATTTTCGATTATGCAAAAATATAATCTGCATTCTTTTCTTCTATTGCCGCTCGTTCTGAATAATGAAACCGTCGGCATTCTTGATTTTTCGAGCAGCAGGGGTAAGTTTGCCCTTTCGCGCGACGATATTTCCCGGTTGTCGATTCTCGCAGAGCAGATTACAGGTGTCATCTATAGTTCGCGGCTTTTCAGACAGGTTCACGAAGAACGCGAGAAATCCGAGAAGCTGCTGCTGAATATTCTGCCGAAAGACGTAGCTGTCGAGCTCAAGGAAAAGGGTTTTGCTGAGCCGGTGCAATTTGAGGCGGTCAGTGTATTGTTTACCGACTTTCAGGGTTTCACGAAGATCGCCGAATTCATGTCGCCCAACGAACTCATCAAAGAGCTCGACGCTTGTTTTGTGCAGTTCGACAAGATTACCGAACGCCACCGCCTCGAGAAGTTAAAGACGATTGGCGACAGTTATATGTGCGCAGGGGGCATCCCCAAGTCGTCGGACACGCATGCGGTCGACTGTGTGCTCGCCGCGATGGAGATCCGCGATTTTATGGCGCAGATGCGCGATATCAAGAAGTCGCTCGGCGAGCCGTATTGGGAACTGCGCCTCGGCATCCATTCGGGTCCGCTGATTGCAGGGGTCATCGGTGAGCGCAAATTCGCCTATGATGTCTGGGGTGATACGGTGAATACCGCGAGCCGCATGGAATCGAGCGGCACGACGGGTAAGATCAACATCAGCGGCTCAACCTATGGGCTCATCAAAGAATTTTTTCATTGCGAGTACCGCGGTAAGGTTAGCGCAAAGAACAAAGGCGAAGTCGACATGTATTATGTGATCGGTCTAAAGGCTGAATATTCGCGCGATGCGGATGGCCGCGTACCGAATGGAAAATTCTGGGCGGCCACGGTTGGGCCTGGGGCGTTGTCGGCGTAGTTATGCCTTTAGCGCGACGACGCAATATACCCCCGAACAGGGGGGGTAGCCGATTTATTTGCAATTGACCGCGCGCGTCGGGCCCGGGCACTTTCGGCCGTGCGCATTGGCATCGTCGAAAATGACTCCGATTTTCGGGATAACCTGCTTCTGACATTGAAAAAACTTTTGCCCGCGGCGCGGCTGCAATGGTGGCAAAGCGCCGAGGGTTTATTGCGCGAACCCGAAACAAGTCTGCCCGACGTGCTCTTGCTCGACGTCATGCTGCCGGGTATGACGGGTATAGACTTAACCCGCGAACTTTCGCGCCGCAGTTATACCGGCAAAATTGTCATTCTGACGAACATGAATTCCGACAGCCTGATTCTCGAAGCGATTGAAAACGGTGCCGTGGGCTATGTACTCAAGTCAGACCGCCGCGAGCTCAAGTCGATCATCGAGACAGTGATCGCCGGCGGGGCGATCCTGACCCCGACGATTGCGCTGCGCGTCATGACCGCCTTAAAGGCCCGCCGGCAAGAATCCGCAGATTTCGGGCTTTCTGATCGGCTGCAGCAAGTACTCGAGTATATGGTTGCAGGTAAGACGATACCCCAGGTCGCGAAGGTACTGCGACTGAGCCCGTCGACCGTACACGGTTATGTAAAAGATATCTATAAGAAGCTGAATGTACACAACCGTGCCGAGTTGGTCGGCAAAGTGCGGAAATTCGGTTGAAAGGCGCAGCGAAAAGGTAAATCCGCCTTGTGCGGCGGCGCCCTGGCGTATCTCTGGTTTTTCTTTTGGCCTTGTATTTTTTGGGCGCAGCGGGCAGGGTGCATGCGGATGGATTGCCGTTTGTGGATCTCGTTCCCGAATCGCGTCACGCACTCCAGAATCTGCCATGGGAATTGCACTGGCAGAAGTATATTGAGCCGAAAGATTTCGTGGCCGATCGTCCCGCACCCGACCTGATTTTATCGCGCCCGACGATCTGGAACGGCCTCGAGGTGCGCGGCAAAAAGCTGAGTTCGTTTGGTTATGCTACGTACCGCGTGCGTTTCTCTGTGCCTTATACACAAAAGCGCCTCGGGTTGCGTATACCTGCGCCGCTCACCGCCTATCGTGTTTTTATCAATGGCCAACAATTAGCGGAAGAGGGAAAACTGGGCAATTCGGAACAAACTTTTGTGCCCAGGCGAAAATCCGCTTTGCTCTATTTCACCGTGCCTGACGGTGAAATAGAAATCGTGATCCAGGTCGCCAATTTTCTTTTGTATAAGGGCGGCTTGCGCACAGATATAGAACTCGGGTATGCCTCGGTGATGCAGTACTATGGCATGCGCTATCTCGCGCTCGATATTTTTTGTATGGGACTCATTTTCTCGATCATGGTCTATCACTTTCTGTTATTTTTTCTCTCGAAAAAACAGCCTGCGATTCTCGTGTTTGCCCTGGTGTCATTCGACTATTTTTTGCTGGCCGCGCTTTTCGGAGAGCAGTCTGTCACGCTGGTTTTTCCCGCGTTTCCGTTAAGCGTGCATGCCCGCCTGAGTTCCGCATTCACGTACCTGCTACCGGCGTTGGTCGTGCATTTTACCAGCGTCCTTTACCCTGGCACCATTGCGCCGCGGCTGCGAAAAGTTTTCTGGTTGCTGGCGGTAATGCTTCTTTTGGCTCTCGTCTTGCCGACGCATCTGTTTACCGCATATAATGTGCTCTATTACGGTATAGTCGGTGTTGCCGCTGCCGCCGTCAGCTTTTTCGGGGTATACCGGGCGATGCAAGAGAAAAGAGCCGGCGCGAGGCTTATGGTTGTCGGTATTCTTATTCTTCTCGTTATAACCGCCTATGCTGTTTTTCTTTTCGCCACACACTCGCAGGCGGGTAGTTTTCTTTCTCTAGGATTTTCGCTGTTTGCGCTCTTTCAGTCAGCGTCGCTCGCGCATGCGCATGCGGCGCTGACGCATGAAAACGAAAGTATGCTGCTGAGTCTGGAACGCAGCCGCAATGCCCTCGATAACCAGCGCAAGCAAATTGAAGCCAATCTGCATGATAGCCTCGGGGGAAATCTGACCGATATTAAACTCGGTCTCGAGGCACTCGGCAGCGAGTTGCGCGCGCGGTCTCTGCGCAAAGATATCCGGCGGTTGGATAAACGTGTCGCCGGCACCATCGCGTCTCTGCGTACTGAGCTATTGTTTCTGGAAGATATGCAGTTGGCGACTGAAGATTTTGTCGCAGGGATAAACCTGATTTTACTGCGGCGCTACCAAATCGCGCACCGATCCGTCGATATCCGCATCACACCCGAAACCCGTGCGCAGAGCCAGAACCTGAAGGCGACCGGTGTTTTAACCCCCGAGCGTATTCCCGAACTCTGCATGATTGTACAGGAGCTTTGTAACAATAGTCTGAAATATTCTGTCGGAACAACATCCTGGGAAATTGCGGCAACCGGTGCTTCATTATGCATCCAGGTTTCGGGTAAAAGCAGATACCGCCGCAGCGCTTCGGGGTTAGGTAAAGAGACCCTGCGGGAGCGAATCGCTCGCATCGGCGCCACTTTCGCCGAAACTGCCACCGGGGGCGGTTACGAGGCGAGTGTTTCTTTGCCTTAGGCGTTAATACGCCGCAGCGGCGGCCGTATAATCTGCCGGAGAGATTCCCTGTGTAATAATCTTGCGCAGGGTCTCGAAGCTTTTACGTTTCTTGCGCGCGAAATTGTTCTGATAGTCGATGGCGACAAGACCAAAGCGCGCATCGAAACCCTCGGCCCATTCGAAATTGTCGATTAGCGACCAGTGAAAATACCCGCGCACATCGGCGCCGTCTTTCATCGCGGCTGCGGTTTCGGCGAGGTGCGTTATGAGAAGCTGCTGGCGCAACTTGTCGTCTTCGGCTTTCTCTGCCGTACCCGATTCGAGAATATATAGGGGCAGGTTGTAGCGGGATTTCGCTGTCAGCAGAATATTTTTCATGCCGAGTGGAAAATCCGCCCAGCCCAGTTCGTTCTTAATTTCATTTGGATTTTTTTCGTCGTGGTTTTTAATTTCAAATTTCGTCGGCGCAAAAATGTTGGATTTAATATAGAAGCGACCGTAGTAGTTAATACCGATGAAATCCTGCGTGCCGCCCAGACCTGGAATCGGCTTTTCGATGTCGGTATTTGTAACTTTGAGAACGCCGCTGCGGATCGCGTCGGTGAAATCCCAGATGAAGGCCTGTTCGACCTTACCCGCTATGATACGATCGAGCACCGCATAATTGCGGTAAGGCGCGAATTCGCGCGTATGCTGTGTGACGCCGACAAGGGCTTTGGGATTATTTTTTTTGATGATGGCATAAGCCGCGGCGTGGGCCTTGAGCAGTGCCTCCATGACGGGCGCGACAGATTTTTCATCGGGGCGTTTTTCGAGCGGCGGAAAAATACCCTGCATGTAACCCGAATAGATATAGACCATGGGTTCGTTGAGCGTACACCAGACATTGACATTTTTGCCCCAACGGTTCACGACAAACTCGACGAAACGGGAAAAGTGAGCAACCGCATCGGCTCTTTCCCAGCCGCGTTTACCGTCTTTTTCGCCGAAGAACCAGGCCGGCGAGCTGAAGTGGAAGAGCGTGACTGAAGGTTCGAGACCCTGCTTAGCGAGCTCGGCAAAAAGATCGTCGTAAAACGCGACGGCGGTTTTATCGGCTTCGGTCGCATTTTCGCGCGGAAAAAGGCGATCCCACGCTATCGAAAAACGGTAAGCATTCGCGCCGAGATCTTTCATCAGCTGAAAATCTTCTTTGAAGCGCTTCAGGTGTTGTGTCTTTTCGCGTACGATATTCTCGCGCCAGAGATGCAGATCTTTTATACCCGCACCGGCAACAGGTTTGCCCTCGCCCGCATAGTTCTTGCGGATAAACTCGGCCCAGTCGCTGTGTTCGGTCGCTTCGAGCTGTTCGGCCGCAGTCGCCGTGCCCCAGAGAAATGTTTTAGGAAACGTCAGGTTTTCAGAGATCGATTTTCGCGAAAGACGGTCGTGTGAGCGTTTCTTGCCGCCGACGGTAACGAGCGCGACGGCAAGTATGGCGATGGCTGTGATAATGATACGGCTGCGGCGGATTTTCATACCGCAAAGATCGGCATCTCAGCCCTTTGTCAAACCAATTAGCCGAGACGCTTCGTCATCATGCCCACAAAGCCGACAAATTCTTCGGGCACGAGGCGCTTCGCGATATCCATCGCATAGGCGTCGAGGCCGATGAGGAGTTTTTTCTTTTTGCCCCGAATTGCACCGATGATGGCTTTGGCCGCATCTTCTGCAGAGGTGCGCGCCATGTTGTCGAAGCGGCCGACAATTTCATTCTTATCGCCGCCGCCGGGTGAAGCATGCACTTTGGCGTTGCGAATAATGTCGGTTCGAATGCCGCCCGGGTGCACCGAGGTCACCACAATACCAGTGTCTGCGAGTTCCTGGTGCAGGGTCTCGTTGAAGCCATACACGGCGTATTTCGAACAGTTATAGGGGCCGTTGTTAGGGAAGGGGATAAAGCCATTGACACTCGAAATGTTGACAACCGACGCCTCGGGTCGTGTCTTCAGATGTTTCAGAAAAGCCAGAGTGCCGTGCACGACACCCCAGAAATTGACGTTCATCACCCATTCGAAGTCTTCTTGCGAAACCTCGTCGAGCGGTTGTAATACCGTGACGCCTGCATTGTTGATGACGATGTCAACCTGGCCATGGGCCTTGAGCGCCGCATCGGCCATCGCATAGACCTGGTCCTTTTTCGAGACATCGACGACATGCGATGTGATCTTCGTCTGCCCATGCAGTTCGCCGACTGTCTGCTGCATTTTTTTTTCGGCGACGTCGGCGAGAACGAGTTCAGCGCCGGCTTTCGCCAACTGGTGTGCCAGCTGGCGGCCGATGCCCGAACCTGCACCGGTCACGACGGCGACTTTGTTTTTCAGATCTTCCATTCGGACAGCGAAACAAACCTGACACTGCCGTCAAGTTCTACAGATCACTGGTACATGCGCGCGATTTCATTCGCATACATTTCGGTAATGACATGCCGGCGCAGCGAAAGCTTTGCTGTGAGTTCGCGGTCCTTCTCCCACAGGTTACCGATGAGCGCGACGCCGCCGATGCGTTCGAATGCCTTAAAACCGTTTTCACCCGAAATGAGGCGCGCGATATCGGCGCGGATTAACTTCTTTGCCTCTTCATTTGCCACGATGGCTGACAGATCACCGCCATACTGTTTCAAAGCCTCGGCGCGTGGTACAACCAGTAGGCCGAGAAACTTCTGATCCTGCCCGACGACCATACACTGTTCGATGTAAGGCGATTCGAGAATCTTCGATTCGATCGGTACCGGTTCGACATTTTCGCCGTTCGTGAGTACGATTGTCTCTTTGCTACGCCCGACGATCTTCAGGCAGCCATTCGCGGTGAGAATGGCGACGTCGCCGGTGTTCATCCAACCGTCGTTCAAAACTTTTGCCGTCGCTTCGGGGTTTTTGTAATAGCCGGCCATGACCTGCGGCCCTTTGATGTGCAGTTCACCTTTTTTACCGAAATAGTCGTTGCCCGGAAAAATGGTGCGCCCGCTCGCGATGTCGATAAGACGTATTTCCGTTTCCTTATAGAGCGGCCCGACGGTGCCGATGACGGCGTTCTGAGGCAGCCGCACCGAGATGATCGGCGAGGTTTCGGTCATGCCATAACCCTCGAGCACGGGAATGCCGATGTCGTTGAAGAACTCGTCGATGTGCAGAGGTAAAGCTCCGCCACCCGATATCGTCGCTCGTAAGCGCCCGCCTGTCGCCGCGCGTATTTTTGTGAGCACGAGGGCATTGAGCAGAACCGCGGGTATAAAGACGATCAGGATCGTCAGCAGCGAGACTGCCACCGCGGCGAAGCGCGATAAGAACCCCTGCGGCAGAATGTGCAGGTTCTGTCCTTGTATCTCGCGCAGCGCCTGCCGGTAGACGTGGCTCAGCGACACGGCCGCGCGAAAAAGCCCGCGGCGCAGAGGACTGCCCTCGGCGACGCGCGCCATGACGCCGTTATAGATGCTCTCCCACAGGCGCGGCGCCGACGCCATAAAAGTCGGTTTCACGGTCTGGATATCCGCCTTGAGATTCTTTACGTTCGTGTATGCCGTCTTCGCACCCGAGGCGATGGAGATAATCTCGAAAGCGCGTTCGAAAATATGCCAGACGGGCAATATCGACAGCATGACGTCATTCTGCGTAAACCCGAGCGGCAGGTTACGAATCTGCGAGACAATATTGCCATGCGTGAGCATCACACCCTTGGGAGCTCCCGTCGTGCCCGAGGTGTAGATCAGCGTGAAGAGATCGTTTGGTTCGATACCAGCGATACGTTTTTCGACTTTCTCCTTCGGTAATTTTTTTCCCTCCTGGATCAGGTCTTGCATGCTGTGGCATTGCCATTTTGTTTCCGCGACTTTAACCGCGTCGATGAGAACGACGTGCTCAACGGCCGGCAATTTTTCAGCGACGGCCGCAAATTTATCCCAGGCTGCCTGGTTCTCGATAAAGACGATACGGCAGCCCGCATGGTTGACGATATATTCCATGTCGAAGGGTGTTGCGTCGGTGCCGCGCGGCACGTCGGCTGCCCCTGCGAGAATCACCGCGTAATCGGCGATCATCCACTCGAGACGGTTGTCGGCGAGAATCGCGACATGCTCGCGGGGCTTGAGGTCGCAAACCGCCACCAGCGCCGCAGCGAGATCAAGACCCGTTTCATAGAGCTCTTTGTAGCTTGGGCCGTCGAAGGCGCCTGTTTTGTTACGCGTGAGAAATGATTTTTCGTGGGCATAGATGACCGCCGCTCTTTGATAGAGTTCGGCGACATTTTTGAGTGTGGTTTTATCCATGCGCCGAAAATAACGCCGGGGCTCGTTGCCGGCGCCCGGAATCACGATTCCGGCCGTGTTTTTTTAGCGTTTGAGACTGCGCAGGTACGCGGTGGGATTCACCCCCGTTTCGAGTTTAAAGGCCGTGTTGAACGCACTCTTTGCATGGAACCCGCACTCATAGGCAATGCGCAGAATACTTTCGTGCGGCCGCTCGGCGAGGCGGCGTTTAATCTCAGCGATGCGCACGCGGTTGATAAAGCGGTTGAAGTTGATGCCATAGGCATCGTTGATCAGCTGTGAAAGCTGATCGCTTCTGAGCCCCAGTTCGGCGGCGACATCGGCGACACGCAGCCGCGCATTCGCGAAGATACGCTCTTCACTGGCGAGGCGCGTGAGGCGTTCGAGATCGGTGCTGACACCGGTTTTGTCGCGGTGGCGCAAGCGGTTATAGCGCCGCGCGTCGCGTGCGAGAAATTCGGGAAAATGCGGGTTACGCACCAGCGCGCCAAAAGCAAAAACCACCGCGAGAGAATATAAGGACAATGCTGAAAACTTCACATAAAACCAGTCGCCACCGATAAGCGTCGCAATCATCAGCGCCGTTGCCAGGGCGCAGCTCAGCAAGAACCAGCGCATCGCGCGCAGAAAACCCAGCGAACCCGATGCGAGCCGCGTGAAGAACGGTTTCGCATGGCGCACCGAGACCGCGAAATAGATCAGCGGTATACTATAGGCGAAGATAAAGACCGCGCGCAGCTGCGGAATGACATATTCGGGCAGGGGTTCGCTGTGTGCCAGCATACGCTGTTTCACCTCAGCCGGCAGCGCATAGATATCGGACATATACACCGCGACAGCGGTTGGCAGCACCAAGTGCAGCAAGAGATAAGGCCGCAGCGGAAATTCCGGATTTGCCGCGAAGCGCAGAAACAGATATACCGCGGGGCCGATCAGCATCGCGGTGGGCAGGTGAGTAAAGGCGAGATGCGGTAAGGTCTGGTAGCGGTTGATGAGAAACAGAGTGAAAAGAAAGAGTATGAATGAGAAAAGAAAGAAAAACGCGCCGCCGAAGATACGCACCTGAGCCCGGTGCCTGCCCAACATGAGCAACACCGAGGTATAGAGCGCCGTCAGCGCGCCCAGGTACCCCACGAATGCGGTCAGCGCAGGCAATTTACCTCCGCCGACCGTTCGCGATTATTTAACGGTCTGTGCGAGAATTTCAGCGACGTCGAGCGTTTTGATGGATTCTTCTTTTTCCATCGATTTGACGCCGTCGGCGACCATCGTGATGCAGAAGGGGCAGGCGCTGGCGAGCGTCTTTGCTTCGGTATCGACGAGTTGTTTGGTGCGCTTGATGTTCACGCGCTCGGCTTTCACGCCGCTTGCGTCGGTAGATTTTTCTTCTTCTTTCCACATCTGGGCGCCACCCGCGCCGCAGCAGAGACCGCGCGACTTATTGTCGATCGCCTCGACAACCTTACCGCCCGTCGCTTTTTCGAGAATAGAGCGCGGCGCGCTGTAAACGTCGTTATAACGACCGAGGTAGCATGAGTCGTGGTAGGTCACCATGCCGAGCTCTTTCGCCTTGGCCGGGTCTACCTGAATCTTGTTCTCTTTCAGCAGTTTGTCGAGATAGGTTGTGTGGTGCTCCACCTCGTAATTGCCGCCCATCTGCGGGTATTCGTTCTTTAATGTGTTGAAGCAGTGGGGGCAACCTGTGACAATCTTCTGCACACCGTAATTGTTCATCGTCTGGATGTTCATGCCAGCCAGAGTCTGGAACAGGTATTCGTTACCCGCGCGGCGCGCTGAGTCGCCGGTGCAGTTTTCTTCGGTGCCGAGAATACCGAACTTCACGTCGGCCTTGTTCATGAGGCCGGCAATCGATTGCGCGATCTTCTTGTTGCGGTCGTCGTATGCACCAGCGCAGCCGACCCAGAAGAGCACATCTGGCTTTTCGCCCGCTTCAGCCCATTTTGCCATCGTCTTGATGTTGAGGCCTTCTGCCCACTCTTCGCGCTTATGCGA
>JAFLED010000107.1:2588-11915 GCA_017302045.1 Spirochaetota bacterium | reverse complement strand
GCCATTAGACGAGTACCCCGGCCTTTGCGGCGGTTTTGATACGCGCCATCACCTGGCCCGCAGTTTCGAGACCCATGACGGGTTTGAGGGTGGGATGCACATTTTTGCTGGCGTTCTTTTTGTCGCGGTAGCTGCCGGCCTTTTCAGGGAATGCCGCGATCGGGGCCGCAACCATGGCAAGGTCCGAAGCGGCGTTGGCGTGCGTGGTGAAGAGTGCGGTTTTACCCCAGGCGGTAGCGCTGTTGATCGCCGCGAACAGCTCTGTCGCGGCAACATCTTCGGCGATGGTTAGCCCCGCTACCCGCGCATGTTTTTCTCCCGTCTGGTATGCATATGGCGCCGCGAGTTCGTTGAGCACGATAACGAGGTCGGCATTGCGTATCGCCGCGGCGACACCGGCAAAGTCGGTAAATGCGGTCTTGCCCAAGTCGCGTAAGTATTTCGCATTCGGTCGCAGGTCATGGCTGAGGAGGAAATCCCTCTGCGTATCGCCGCTGCCGTTGAACGCGTCTGTGCCGGTGCGGAAATCCCATTGCACGGTTTTACCCGCCTGTTGCCATTCGCCGACGGTCGCCGAAATCAGGTCGATGTCTTCGCACGATTCGCTGCCGCCGCCGAGAACGAGAATGTTTTTTGCCGCTGCGATTTTTTCGGCGAGCAGCGGCAACGCTGTTTTCGACGTTGCCTTTTCGCCGTTCACCGCGTAATGGTTAAGGCGGTTTGCGGAAAAATCTTTGCCGCCGAAGCGGCCATAATCGCAGATGAAATAATCTTCCGGGTTTCCGGTGCTGATCGCAGTCGACGCATTCGGCGGCATGTAACGGTAGAGCGTATTATTCTTAACGTTCGTCGTCACTTTGCACAGCGTCGAACATCCATGGCAATGCGATTCCTGCGATTCATACCACCAGACACGCGACTGAAAAAGTGTATTCTCATTTAAGAGCGCACCGACAGGGCAGATGTCGGCGAGTGCGCCCTGGTAGTTATGGTTGAGGTAGGTCGATTTTTCGCCCGAAGTTTCTGGCGGCGTATAAGCGATGATCGTGTCGTTGCCGCGCGCGAGCATCTCGAGATCGGGCACACCGACGATTTCTTTGTCGAAACGCACGCAGCGGTAGCAGAGAATGCAACGGTTGTGGTTGATTAAGAGATTCGTACCGATCTTTTCTTGCGGGATATTGCGTTTCTCTTCTTTGTATCTTGTCGTTTCGTGGCCGAGTGCAAACGAATAATTCTGCAGGCGGCACTCGCCCGCCTTGTCGCAGACAGGGCAGTCGAGCGGGTGGTTGATGAGCAGAAACTCCATCACACCTTCGCGCGCCTTGACGATCTTCTCGCCAAACGCGT
Organism: Spirochaetota bacterium; assembly: GCA_017302045.1. Classification (GTDB taxonomy): domain Bacteria; phylum Spirochaetota; class Leptospiria; order Turneriellales; family Turneriellaceae; genus Turneriella. The sequence goes on along the minus strand of JAFLED010000107.1, from coordinate 10,565 downwards.
TGATCTTCATGCCGTCTTTAATCGGCGTATTACAAGCCGCCTGGAACTTAGGTACACCTTCGATTTCGATGAGGCAGATGCGGCACATGCCGACCACAGAGAGTTTTGAGTGGTAGCAGAAGTGGGGTATCTCCAAGCCCTTTTCTTTCAGGGCGTCGATCAGGTTTTTCTTCTCGTCGACCTCGTATTCGGTCCCGTCGACGAAGATTTTGGCCATGGGCGTATTTCGAGGTTTAAATCAGGGTGTCTATTTCTTGTTCAATATGCGGTTGCCCCGCGGGGGATATCCCACGGGGGTAGGGGCAGGTTACTTTTCTTTGCGGACGCGTTTTTCGGGCAGCGCGGCTTTACACTCGGCGCTGACTTTGTCGCGGTTCTGCATGAGGCATTTAATGCCGGCGTGTTTTTTCGCGCCGGGAGCCTTGGCTTCGGGGCAAAGTTTCTGGATATCAGCCGCGCAGGTCTCCATCGCCTTGGACATTTTGGCCTTACGCTCTTCGTGTTTTGCCTTGTATTCGGCTTTTTTGGCCTTACATTCGGCCGAGAATTTGTCTTTATTGTCTTGAATACAGGCTTTCATAGCCTTACGGTCGCCTTTTTTGTCGCCGCAGAATTTTTCGATATCGGCTTTGCAGGGGCCGTTTTTACCTTCTTTTCTGTTCGCCGACGCGGGCAGCGCCAGCAGCGTGAAGCTGGTTATAACGATGAGAATTTTCTGTGTGTATTTCATGTAGTCTCCTGTGTATAAGACGGGTTATGCAAAGATAGCGGACTCCCAAAGCGCTGCTTTGGTTCCCGGGGCTGCGGAGCTATGGCCTAAATTTTACCGACAACCGCCTGCGCCAGACCCTCGATACGAAAGCTCTCGGGATCGGCGGCGAAAGGCTCATAACGGCTGTTCAGCGAATAAAGCAGTATTTTTTTACCGGAGCGGACCATCCGCTTGATATACGCCTTACCCGAATCGGAGCAGGCGACGATACTGCCGTCGGGTGCTTCGGGCCGCTTTTCGAACAAGACCAGGTCGCCATCTTGAATGCGCGGCTCCATCGAATCGCCATGGGCACGCACGAGAAACGGGTTTTGCAGATGTACGCCGAGAAATTGGGGGGGGAGTTCCACCCGTTCTTCGACATCGCCCGAGAGCAGCGTGCCTTCGGGGCCGCAGCGTGCTAACCCATAGAGATTGACGAGAAACATGCCCGACTCTTCGGGCGGCTGGCGCACGCGGTAGTCGGCGGGGTTCATGGGATTGCGTTCGATGAGGCCTTTCTTCTCTAATTGCTGTAAGTGGAAGAAGACGAGGCTTGGGGTCGAGAGATTGAGATCGTCTTGCAGCTCGCGTATGGTATAACCTTCGCCCGCAAGGCGGGTGAGCCGGGTGAGGAGTTTTTTTTGGGTGGGGTGGAGTTTTTTCATCTTTTAGTTTCCTTCTTTAACAAGCTGCGCGACTGAAGGATTTCGCAGAAATCCGTAAGTCTCCGCTTCGGAGGCTTTTCATTTTTCCGGGAGTAAGCCCGGGGTGCGACTGTTTCCTTTGGAATTGCACGGCAGGTCGCAAAACGCCGAAATTCAGGAAAAGTTGCGCGATTTTTGTACCAAAAATCGCTCCATGAACGGGCAAGCCCGCTTTTCCTGAATTTCAACGTTTTGCGGCTTTGCACTAAAGATTTATCAGCGACCTGCCGTGCAATTCCTTTAGTAGAACAAAAATAGAACATTTTTAGTTGTCGTTTTATTTTTGTTCTATATATTGGTTGTAAAGCAAAAAAGAGAGGCGCCACGACCATGTACCATACCAACACCAGTTTTCACGAAGGGGTAAATCCCCAGGCCGATCTCACGCTCGGCAATGCCTATAAACTCTGGAACTACCGCGGCCACGAGCGCTCGATCGCGTATATGACCGGCACTTCGGCCATTTTCCCCTTAGCTCAGGTCTGGCAAACCCGCATGGCGATCGAAGGCATTACCACGCACACCATCGACTGCGCGATTCGTTTTAATACCTATGGCATTGCCGAAGAGGCACTCCGCCTCGGTACGCCGCCCGAGCTGATCCACGACAAGATTACCGTTACCCGCGCATTCACACCATACCAGATTCTCGACGCCGTGCAAGAGTTGAAAAAAAATGAAATCGTCTTCGTTCTTGCGCCCGCGAAACAGTTTTTTGACGGCGATGTCGCCTTCGACGAAGGGCTGTTTCTTATCCAGAAACTGGTGCGGTTTTTAGCCAATGCGCATGAACGCGGGGTGGCGCTCTTCGTCGTAGAAAAGCCGTCATACGCCGCACCCGCGTTCAGCACATTTCTTTCTGACATACGCCCGATCACCGACAAAAGCCGGTGGGAGCTCTACCGTCTCGGGCAAGAGAATGCTTACCGGCTGAAACATCTCACGAATGGCCGGCTCCATAAAGATATTCTGAGCCTGCCCGAAGTCAAGCCCGAACCAGCCATAAAGCGCCCCAAGGCATACGGTTATCGTCCCGCGGCATCGCAGATGCAGTTTGCATTTACATAATTTAAAGGAGAATACCATGAAAAAGAAAAACCACCTTGCTCGCAGCGAATCGCCCCAGGCTTTGCACACCAAACTGCTGCGTATTTCCCTCTGGGATTCGCTGAATAGTAAGCGCAAAGAACCGATGTCCTTTGCCTTCAAGATTACCCCCACCAGCGTGCTTAACCGCGTACTCGCGGTAGAATACATGTCGCGCCACCGCGAGAGTTAAGTGGGCCGAACCGTCACCGCGTATTCCATGGTCATCGACCAGGTTATACGCCGCTTCGAGAACTACCGCCGCACGCTGCGCCGCGAAGACCGCGAGGCCTTCGACGACCTCATGCGTATTGCCCGCATGCAGGTACAGGCTGGCGTGATGGCGCAGCATCCCAATGCCTTCGATTCGATGAGCATGGCGATGCTGATTCATTTACAAAAAGAAATTCGTGAACTTAAAAAAGAAAGAAATTTAAAGGGAGAACTTTATGGAGAAAAAACGCCTCAGAGCATATAAAAAAATAAATAAGATCGCTGCAGCTTTACGCGTGAGCGTTTCGTTACTGGTATATTGGTTGATTTTGTTTTTAGACAAATAGAGAAGAATATGAAGCCACAACCCTATTCGGCCGACCCCAGCGACGACGAAGACCTGCCTCTCGCCGCATAATTCGTGACGCGCGATGACGGCGCCGGCGACTCTCTGCGACTTTGAAGGATATCTTATCGATATTTATAATGTCGATAGTGATATCTATATCTGGGTTCTCGACAAAGACAAGCGGCTCTTCCTTGCGCTCGATACATTTTTCCCGGTGATCTATGCGCATGGCAACAAGAGCACGCTCTATAAGCTGGCGGCTCACTTGCAGAAAACCGGCGCGTTGGCCGCGGCGCCGCGCTTTGAGTCGAAGCGACTTTTTTACGCAAACCGGCACATCGACGCCCTGCGCCTTGAAATCGCGCAGCCGGCGATGTTACCGAAGATCCGGCGCAAGCTTTTCACGCTCTACCACAAATTCGATATCTACCATTCCGATATGGATCCGGTGACGAGTTACATGTCCTCAAAAGATCTCTATCCCATGGCGCCGGTGCGTATACGGACACGGCTTGCCGGGCGCGCCAACCGTGTCGTGCGCATCGAGGCGCTGGAGCGTAACAATAGTTTCGAATACGAATTTCCCGCATTGCGTATTCTGCAGATGGCGCTGAAACACAGCCATCGTTTGGGGGTAGGGGCGCATAATCCGATTCTGATGCAGATCGACGGCCGTAAGTATGAAATCGCCGCCAAGAACTACGCCGCTTATATACCGCAGGTGAATGAGGTAATGCGCGCTGAAAATCCGGATTGTATTCTCTCGTCGTTCGGCGACCAGGTTATTTTTCCGTTTCTCTTCGCCGCCGCGCAGGAATCAAAGCAGGTACTCGAACTCGACCGCGACCTGACGTCGCCGATTGCGCGCAACATACGCCGCAAAGGGTCGAGTTTTAATACCTATGGCAGCTGGATCTTCCGCGCCGCATCGTATCCGCTTTATGGCCGCTGGCATATCGATCAGCAGAATTCGTTCACGTTCAAAAACACCGATCTGCATGGTACGATTGAACTTGCGCGCATCAGCCGCATGCATGTGCAGCGTGTGGCACGCGCCTCAACCGGTAACGCGCTCACAGAAATGGAGGCCGATGTCGCCATGCGCATGGGCTACCTGGTACCCTGGCAAAAGAGCGCGCTGGAAAAACGCAAAACCTGGTATGAGCTGCAGCTCTTCGATAAGGGTGGGTTAGTCTACCAGCCCGATATCGGCACTGCTTCGCATAAAATGGTGCGCCATAACGTCGCCCAGCTCGATTTCTCGCAGATGTACCCCAGCATCATGCACATGCACAACATTTCACCCGAGACCGTGAATTGTCCCTGTTGCGTCAGTGAGCCTCATGTACCCCTTGTGCCCGAGCTCGGCTACCATATTTGCGTTAAACGCCGCGGTGTTGTCTCCGAGGCGCTTCAGCATATTCTTGCCCGCCGAAAATATTATAAAAATAAGCTGCAGCAAGAGCTGACTCACGAACAAAGAACGATTTATCAACAGCGCGTCGACAGCCTCAAGTGGATGAACGTGGTAAGTTTCGGGTACCTCGGCTTCCGCAATGCAAAATTCGGGAAACTCGAGAGCCATGAGAGTGTCACCGCATTCGGCCGCGACAAGCTTTTGACCGCCATTCACCTCGCCGAAGACGCCGGCTTTGAACTCGTACACTCGATTACCGATTGTATTTTTATTCAGAAAAGAGACGCATCTACCATAGATGAATCTGAACTTGCGGCTCTCTGTACGCGCATTTTCGAACAGACGGCGGTCGAAATGAGCTGCGAAGGTATCTATTCCTGGGCGTTATTTTTGCCGTCGCGTACAGATGGCAGAATGCCCGTGGCGAACCGTTATCTCGGCCGTTTCAAAACGGGAGAACTCAAGATGCGCGGTGTCGTTGCGCGCCGCAAAGATACTCCGGCTTTTATTGCACATTTTCAGCGGCAAATTCTGGCGTTGCTGCAGGACTGTACCGACGCACGGGCGGTTGCGGCTGTGTTTACGCAGGCGCGTGCTATATACGATGAACACCTCGCCGCAATCGAAGCCGGTCGGGTTTCGTGGCGCGATCTTCTCTTGCGCCGCACGGTAAGTCACGAGCTCGACGAATACAGTGTCATGAACGGGACTTCGCTGACGATGCAAGAACTCGCCCAATTGGGGCTTAGCGTTTCACCGGGTGAAAAGGTGCGCTATATCGTCATCGAGCAGAAATATTATGCGCGGCAAGGCAGATACCTTTCAGAAGAGAAAGCCGCGCTTCTGAACCGGGAATTTCTGCCTTTCGACAAAAAATTTTACGGCAACCAGCTTTACGAAGCATTTGCGGAAATTTTCGATCCCTTTCTCGCTGAAAAAATTATCGCACCGGCCGAGGCGCGACAGCACCAGATGTTCTGATGCCTGTGAAAATTGCCGTGATTGGTTTGACGCGCTTTATGTCTTCTAAAGATCGTTTTATGGCGCCGCGCTCAACTACTGCCGTCTGCCGCATTAAAGAAGAAAAATCATGATACATACCCGATGGATAGTTTATTTATGGCCGGTTTTTGCCGCGACCTGCACGTTTAACCCCGAAACAGGATGCCAGAGTTCCCTGCAAAAAAGTCTCATGCGTGTCGACCAGGCGCTCGACCGCTATGTTCAGGAAAAACGCGTCGCCGGCGTGGTCGCTCTCGTCTGGCGCGACGGTAAACCCATTTATGAGCGCGCCACAGGTTGGAGCGACCGCGAAGCTGCAATACCGATGCGCATGGACAGTATTTTTCGTATAGCTTCGATGACGAAGGCAATGGCGAGCGCGGCGGCGCTAATGCTCGCCGAAGAAAAGAAACTGGGTTTTCACGAGAAAGTCAGCAAATATATCCCCGAGTTTGAAAAGCAGCAGGTACTGGCAAAAGATCCTCTGACCGGTGCCATCAGTCTCGGGCCGGTGACAACAGAGATGACAATCCACCATTTGCTGACACACACTTCGGGATTATCGTATGCCTCAGAGCCAGAGCTTGCCGAGATCTACCGCGCAGAGGGGCTCGGGCCCGCCCTCGGCGCAAACTGGAATCTTTCGGGGTTAAAAGAAGAAATCTGCGAAACCTCGGCAAAGCTCGGTAAGCTGCCGCTCGCAGGGCAGCCCGGGGGGCCATGGCTTTACGGTTACAGCACCGACGTTTTAGGCTGCATCATTGAACAGGCGTCGAAAATGAAGCTCGACGAGTTTTTCAGAAAACGCATCATCGAACCTCTGGGTATGAAAGACACGCATTTTTTTATGCCGCAGCAAGATGTACCGAGGCTGACTGCACTTTATGGCACCAACAAAGACGGCATCGCCGAACGCTCGGGCGGCAATAAGGCTTATCCGTATGCCGAGGGATACCGCAAGAGTTTTTCTGCCGGCGCAGGGCTCGTTTCGACGGCGGGCGATTATGCAAAGTTTCTGGAGATGATTCGCCGCGGCGGCGAACTCAACGGCAAACGGCTGCTGAAACCTGAAACTGTGAAGCTGATGACTTATTCGACGGGCGGGGCGGGGGCACCGACACCGTCGGGTTTTACTTATGGTTTTGAGATCGCCGCCCACCCCGGGGTGTCGGGCGAAAGTGCCGTTCAATCGTATGGCTGGATCGGCGCCTACGGTACTTTTTACCGCGTCGACCCGCGGCAAAAACTTGTGATCGTACTCATGACACAGCTCGCACCTAATGGCACCGACATACGCGACCGCTTCTGGCAGGCGCTCTACGATGCGCTGGCCGAAGCCAAAGCGCTCTACTGAGAGTACTTCTTTCAGTTATTTTTTTCGGAAACGGTCGGTGGCTTCGATGAGCGCCGAACGAATACCCGGTTCGAATGCCGCGTGGCCTGCATCCGCAACGATGGTCAGGCGCGCACGCGGTAGTTTTTCTTTCAGGTCGAATGCGTTTTTTACCGGGCAGACGATATCGTAACGCCCGTGGATAATATCTGCAGAAAGGTGTGCGATTTTATTCGCGTTGTTCAGAATATAATTGTCTTCCGGGTAAAAGCAGTTGTGCATAAAATAATGGCATTCGATGCGCGCGAGCGATACTGCAATTTCCGTGAACTCGTGAAAAACTTTCGCGTCGGGCTTCAGGCAAATCGTCGCACCTTCCCATTGGCTCCAGGCCTTCGCGGCTTCGAGGCGTGTTTTTTTATCGGGCGAGGTCAGGCGCCGGTAGAACGCACCTAGCATATCGTGGCGTTCGCTTTCCGGAATCACCGCGACATAATCTTTCCATTTATCGGGAAATATCTGGTGCGCGCCGTATTGGTAGAACCAGAGAATTTCTTCATGGCGGCAGAGAAAAATGCCGCGCACGACGAGGTGCAACACATGCTGCGGGTAACTGATGGCATAGGTGAGGGCCAGCGTGCTACCCCACGAACCGCCGAAGACGAGCCATTTTGAAACCTTGAGTTTTTTGCGGATAACCTCGATGTCGTCGATGAGATCCCAGAGTGTATTCTCGCGCAGCTCTGCATAGGGTTTGCTTTTACCCGCGCCGCGCTGGTCGAAGAGAATGATGCGGTATTTTTCGGGATTAAAAAAACGGCGGTGGTTGGGTGAAAGCCCGGCCCCCGGGCCGCCGTGCAAAAACAGCGCCGGCGTGCCCTTTGGGTTACCGCACTCTTCGACATAGAGCGTATGCAAAGCCGACACCTTGACCTGGTAAGATTTTATTTTCTTGATTTCGGGATAGAGTTCGCGCAGTGTTTTTTCTTTCATGGTTTCTGCCAAAGCGCTTCGTAAATGCGATCTACGCCGTCGAGAAAGAGCGCGGGGCCCGGTTGCAGAATCTCGGCCGAGTCGATTTCAAAGAGGCGGTTGTTCTTCACGGCGGGCGTCTGTTGC
>JAFLED010000107.1:0-2578 GCA_017302045.1 Spirochaetota bacterium | reverse complement strand
GGCCGGGTCTTTACCCAGTCGAAGTCCATGGGTTTACCGCACCATGAACCGAGAATGACGTCGGGTTTAGCCTGTGCAACTGCCTTGAGGTCGACAATGCGGTCTGCCGCCATCGGGCCGGATTTCCCCCGGAACACATTCGTGCCGCCGCAGATGGCAATGAGCTCCGAAACCCAGCCGATAGCGGTAATCACAGGTTCATCCCATTCCTGAAAAAACACGCGGGGTTTTTTCCTGTTGCGGGTCTTTTGCCGTATTTTGCTCAGCTTCTTTTTCCAGCCGGCGATAATTTTTTCGCCGCGCTCACTCCGGCCGACGATTGCGGCGACCATGAGCAGCGTAGCAAAGATTTCTTCCAGCGATCGCTGGTTTGTGACGAGAACATTGAGGCCCGCCTTGATGAGCTTTTGAGCGAGATCGGCTTGTATATCCGAGAAGCCGATGACCAGGTCGGGTTTGAGTTTCTGTATCTTTGCGACATTGCCCGAAATAAAGGCGCTGACCTTGGGTTTTTCCCGCGCTGCCCGCTGCGGCCTCACTGTATAGGCGCTGATGCCGACAATGCGCCGCTCTTCGCCGAGAAGGTAGAGCCATTCGCAGGTCTCTTCGGTGAGGCAGATAATACGTTCAGGACTGGCCATAGAGAATATCGAGTGCCTTGAGCCGAGCCTTCTCGAGACGTTCGTTTTCATCTTCGATCTTCAGAAGCTGCTGTGCGAACTTTCTGCAGGTTTCGGCCGTAAGCGTCTGCAGCATATTGGAGATCACACCGATGCGGTGCGTGGGAACAACAAAGTCGTTAAAGCCGAAATTTCTGAACCAGGCGATGGCCCACGGTTCGCCGGCGACTTCGCCGCAGATCGTGACAGGTTTTTTGCGCGCGAGATCGCGCAGCGAACGGCACAATACCACCGATGCGTCGCCCAGCAGCGCGCGTTGCAGGGCTTCGGTGTGTTCGCGCTTTTCAACGGCGAGTGAGCTTAAGAGATCAGAAGTGCCGGCATAAAAAAAATCGAGCTTCGCCGCCCAGCGCGCCGCAGTAAAGACCGCAGCTGTATTTTCGAGCATCGCGCCGACCTTTACGGGAAGCTTTTTACGGCCCGCCTGAGCGCTTTCGATGATCTGCAACACCGCGGCGAGCTCACGGCTCTCGGTAAGATACGGAATCAGAACGCGCAGCGGACGGCCGGTATCGTAAGCTGCTTTTACCAGGGCCGTGATCTGGCTTTCGAGAATCTTTTTCTCGCGCAGCAAGAAACGGATACCGCGCAGGTCGCGGTCGTTTTCGATCAGCGGGCTTTTCAGAAAATTTTTATCTTCCGAAAAATCGAATAGCCGAAAGGTGATTTCGAGATTGCGGTCAAAACCCAGCAGTTGTTCGTATTGTTTCGTCAGTTGCCGCGTTGAAGGCAGCTCGCCCGCTTCGCTGACCTGGTATTCGGTGCGGTAAAGCCCGATGTTTTGCCCTGCGGTTTCTGCCGGGGTGGCATTGAGTTCCGAGCTGAAGTGCAGCATTCCCGAAAGCCGTATCTTCTCGCCAGATTTCATGCGCACGGTCTCAGACCAGCGCGGTTTTGTGTCGCCCGCAGGTGTTTCGGTGAAACGCGCGGCCCGGCGCGGATTGAGTACAATATAACCGATATCGGCGTCGATGAGTACGGGCAGCGACTTGCGCAGCCGAAAGAACCGCGTGTCAGACACCGAAACGCAGGGTATCCGCATCGCGCGTAGCATCACCAGCTCATGCGCGGTCTCGCTCGTCTCGCCAATGATGATGCCGCGCACCCCCGCACGTTTCAGCGCCAGTACCTCGCTCACTGTAAGGCGGGGCGCGACGACAATCGAGACGCCTTCAGGCAGTTTAAAATCCTGCTGTAGGCCCAGAAAATACAGAATGCGCCGCTTCATGTCGGTCATGTCTTTCACGAAATGGCGGTTTTGCCCACCTTCGAATTTGCACCCGGGCGGTTCGAACGCGAACTGGCGGGAGACCATGCTGATGACCGCGCCGAGCGCAGCGGCCCCGGTTGCGCCGGTCGCGAAAATACGGTTCTTGATTTCACCCAAAAAGTAGGGGTCTTCGAGCGTCATGATATGCGACTCGAGTACGTTGATGGCGTCGTCGAGGGCGAGTATTTCGCCGGGGTTGGTGCGCCGGCGGTCGAGCATGAGTTTTTTTTCGCCGGCCAGTTGTAACTGGGCCGCCCTGAGTGCGCTCTTAAAGTGCCGGTATTCGGCACGCGGATTTTCTGCCTGTTTTTCGGTGACAGAAAAGCGCTCGCGGCGGAACTCCGCCATAACACCGCGCACCCGGCCCGGGTAGATGCTCTTTGCCCTCAGATGGCGCACTTCGGCACTCGTTGTATTCGCCGTCGGCGCTACAAGAATTTCATAGCCGGCCGCGGTTAAAAAGCGCTCATAGAAGAGACATATTCCGGCCGATATTTAACCATGCCACGGGCATATTCGTTTATTCTTTTTTGCCTGCTTGCCGGGTCGGCCGGCGCCGCGTCGTTGCGCAACAATAAGGTCGATCACCACGGCAATGCCACGGAAAACTTCAGCGCGAGTGGTCTGA
>JAFLED010000106.1 GCA_017302045.1 Spirochaetota bacterium | reverse complement strand
CGGTATTGAGGTGCGTTCTTTCTCACTCAACGGCGAACCATCAGGTACATGGTTCGTGACGAACCGCGCACCGGCACAATCTGCTGCACCGTAAAAAATTCTGCGAACGCGGCCTCAAAATTTTCCTGCGTGTATTCGGTGAAAATATCGACGCGCGTCGAGAGCATCCGCGTCAGCTGGGAATCCCCCCGGGGCACAAACTCGATGACCAGCGCACGACAAATATTCGCGAAAAAACCGGCGATCTGGCGAAACGGCAGATGGTGCGTGATCGCAAGATGGTGAATCAGCGCGAGAGCAAAACCCATGTCGACGCGCAACCGATCGCTGAAAGCCGCGCGTTCGCGATTCTGCCAGCCCAGCGCAGGGGCGGGGTTCGCGAGATCTGTCAGCAGCGGCAAGAGCTGAGTTTCACCCTCCGCGACACAGCGCTGATAATTTTTCTCCACGGCGGCAGCGTCGATGTCCGAAGCGATCGTGGCTATACCCCGCGCCGAGGCGAGTCTGCTGAACACGCCGGTATTGGCACCGGCATCCCAAACGCTCGCGGGGTTCGTAGCGGTCAGAAAATCCGCGACGAGCTCCTTTTTGTGCGTCAGCGATTCTTCGTTATAGTTATTAAAATCGGTATAGTCGGCCCACTCGGTGCCCTGCGGATTCCAGCGCAGAGCGCGTATCAGGTTTTCGAGATTTTCAAGCAGTGCGGTCTGCGCATGCTTGCTGACCGAATACTTTTTTACAGACGCTGCGCTTTGAGCCGCAGTTTTTTGCGCCTTCGCATGCAGGTGAATATGGCTCAAAACCGAAAAGCGCAGGTATGTCGAGCGCGGCAGCAACGCACTCACGAGATCGAGCGGAATGCCGTCGAGGTAACGGGGCAATAATTCAGCGAGACGAACATCACAATAGTGCATCAGTAACAATGGCGCCAGAAAGTGCCGGCAAAATTGCCCATACGCAACCCAGGGTACTCCCTCTTGGTAGGCGGCGAACGAGAGTGTGTCGATAAAAACAGGTTTGCCGCGGTGAAACTGAACGTTGTAAGCACTCGCGTCTTTCAACGTCATGCCATGCGCGAGCGCTTTCTTTTGCAAGCGCAATGTCAGAAGCGCGGCGTCTTTCAGCTGGCTGAAACACCATTCATAGGGGTATGAAATAAACCCAATACGTTCGGGTTGAATCGTTTTCCAGATTAAGGCAGGTTCGGCAGGTGGGATATCCACCTCGCGGTGAGCTATTAGGTCGCCCGATTTTGTTAAACGTTCGAAAAGGCCCGAGGCGGTGAATTTTTCGAAGTCGTTTTTGCCGGCGTGATTGATCTGCCGGTAAATCTGCCCATCGTATTCAAAAACAAAACCCGCGGGGTCGCGAAACGAACCGAAAACCCGCTGCGGCATTTTGGCGCCGCTCTTCTCTTCAGGGATGGTTTTCCTCTTCACTCTTGGGCTGCTTGCTGAATAATTTCACCAGTTTTTTCCAGTAAATCTTCACAGCAAGTAACGCGCCGAGAAAACCGGCGAGCACCGCCTGCACTAAGATACTGCCGCTACCTGGGTCGACATAGGCATAAAGCGGCGCCGCGATAATTACGCAAAACATGCAGACAAAAATGGGGAAGAGTCGAAACATTCGGGGTTTACGTCACATTCAACCGATACTTCGTGCGTCGGTGGTGGAGAAGACTTTTCTTAATGCCTGAGTTGTCAATTCCTTCTTTCTTGCTGCTGCTTTACTCTGCCTATGCCATGGCTTTCATGGAAGGCCTGTTCTTTTTTACCCGGCCGAATTTTCTGCTGACCACCGACACCACGGAAATCATTCTCGCACTTTTTGTCTCTGCGCTGTTCATCTGGCTTCCCGGGTTGCTGCTGTGGGTGCTCGGTTTTGCGGTCGATCTTGCGCTCGTGCGCTTTAACCGTCGTACCGCCCAAATCTGCCTCATGCCGGCGCTCATCTGTCTGACGATGCTGCTTGTACTGATGATCGACAATTTCTCCTATACGGTTTTTAAAGTCGGCATTATTCACGCACAGGGCTACCAGCGCTATGTTTATCTCGCCTGTGCCGTAGCGGTTTTTATCGTACTGTACTGGCGTATCGGTAAGGCTATCCGCGAATACCGCACTATCTTTCACCACCGGCTGGTTTTCTTTTCTTCTTTGTTGCCGCTTGTCATTAGCTTGTTTGCGCTCTTTGGTAAAGGCGCATTTGCGCGTGCGCCTGGCGCGGCGACAGACCCCGGCAACAGCTCGCGCCGCGATCTGCCCAATATTATTTTTTTCGCTTCTGATGGTATCGACGCGAACCGGCTGGCGCTCTACGGCTATCGACGTAACACAACGCCAGCATTGAATGTTTTTGCCAAAGAAAGACCTCCGCTTTTATGCGAGAACGCTTTTTCAAACGGTGCCCGCACGACCGGTTCGGTAACTTCGCTGCTCACCGGCAAAGCGCCTGCGACAAATAAGGTCTTTTTTCCACCGCATATTCTCGACAACGAAGAGGCACAGCGTCATTTGCCGGGCATACTCAAAAAACTCGGCTATGTCAATTTTCAGGAGACTATCCGCTACTACGCCGACGCCGGCGATCTGAACCTGCAGGGCGCCTTCGACGTCGCCAACAACCGCAGTCTTTTTCACCCGGGTTTTTTAGGCCGGCGTTTCGTGACAGAAAATTATTTTCTCACGGCCGTGGCAGACCGCATTCTGCAGAGGGCGCTGCACCTTTCGGGAATTCGCCCGATGGAAGACGTCTACCGGCAAATGACACGCACGCAGGATAAACCCAGCGAGGTTTATGGCACGAACGACGACACACGCATGGAACGGTTTTTTAAGTTCGCCGAAAACGCGAAGACGCCCTTCTTCGCGCACCTGCATTTACTCGATTCGCATTGCTGCACATACAAGATACGCCGGGCGTATTTCTCGGCGCGCGGCGAAGACGACGACGAAGGCCCGTCGGCGGGCGACCTGCTCGACGACACTATACTATCGAGCGATTATTATTTCGCGACCATGCTTGAATTTCTGAAAAAGCGTAATCTGCTCGAAAACACGATCATCGTCTACAGCTCAGACCATAACCGCGGCTGGACGGTAAAAAAACGCACGCCGCTGATGTTTTTCTTTCCCGACGGAAAATACGCGCGCCACGAAGAAAAAAACTGCCAGCTACTCGATGTGATGCCGACAGTGCTCGATTCGCTGGGGCGTACGCCGCCTGCGTGGGCCGAAGGGCGCTCTTTATTGAGGCATGAACAATTAAAGAGCGATGCGCCCATTTTTGGTTTTCTCAATATTAACCGGCGCCCGATTAAGATCGGGGCATCGACGGTCACAACGCTGACCGATGCGGGTCCGCCGTTTTATGGACTCTCATCATATGGTATGCTGAGGTGCGATCGCTGGTATGAATTAAACCTCGCCAACGGGGGCATCGCATCGGGCGCGGTCGCAGGTCACTCGGGCGATTGTGAAGATGTTGAAGATCTGGAGCCGGCTGAGGCGAAACGCCAAATCATCCGGTATTTGCAGTCGAAAAAGATCGGATTTCGGTTTAAAGAGGCCGGGTAACATACCCGGCCCGCTATCTTCGCAGAGCGCGAAAGGTTTCTTATTTCGCTTCGACGAGTTTGAAAGTCACCCGGCGGTTCTGCATTTTTGTCAGCGAGGGATCTTGATCGCTGTCTGACACGCCAACATAAGTCATTTTCGCAGGGTCGAGTCCCTTCTTCACGAAATAACCGTGCACGAATTTCGCGCGTTGGGTCGAAATGTTCTTCAGGAACTCGGCGGATTTTCCGCTGGTTGTATTCGCATGCCCCGCGATTTGCAGCTTATAACCAGCGGGCATAGACGCCAGAACACCTTTCGCCGCAGTCAGTGAAGCTTCGCCGTACTGATCAAACTGATTCATGGGGATCGTAGTGCCAAAGCCCGGAAAACCCATGATCGGCACTTTTGCCAATTGTGCATTGGCCGCGTCGACAACCATATTGTTGCTCGGTGCGCGGTCTTCAGTTTTAGGCGTCGAGCTGCACGCAGCAAAAATCGCCGCCAGCATTACTGCCTGAACAAACATTAATTTTCTCAATTTCATAGTACCTCTGATACGTTTTTCGGATAGAAAACGGCCACACAATAAGGGGCCGGGCACGCGCTGGTAGACTGCACTGATGAGAAATGCGTGGTAATTTCTGACCGTTACCGACAGAGCGACATGGTTTATTCTAACGTCAATACAATTCAACGCAATAAGAGGCGATTAATCCTGGAAGATGCGCAGGCACAGAATGTTATCCTCTTTGAAAAAGAAAGCCGTCTTATTCTTCGCCGTATAAGTCCAGAAATTCGCCTTTTGACGGGAGGTCACATGAATATTTTCAGCCAAAAGCGCATGGCACCATGCAGCATCATGAGGAAACGAAGTCACCGCTGTACCCGTCAGCCATCTCGCGGCCGCGCCGGCCGGTAACCGAAGAGCGACGCGGTAATCGCGGTGCGTCGGCCCGGGAATCGAAGAGTCCGCATTCAGATTCACATCATAGAGATCAAAGGCAGCGTCGCTCACGCTGGTATGCAGTTTGAGGTGCTTTTTCAACACCTCAAGGCGCTTCTCTTTACCGGGATAATCCACGCTGCGAAGCCTGTTCATGTCACGCGCGAAACTCACGGTGAAAAATAACGACCACAGATAAATGATACGCAACGCAGGCATTCCCCCGCATGCCTTGCTTTGCACAGGTTGTAAATAGCTTCGCCACGCGATGGATACGATAGACAAAACAATGCTGATTCACCCTAAGGCACCATATGATCGGCAGCGACCAGTTGATAGAAAAACTTTTGCAGACGCTTTCCGTTTTCGAAGACATCCAGTTGCGCCTCGATCCGCCGCGTTTTGCGGAATACCAGTCGCGGGTGAAGGCTATTCCCGATTTCACACAACTCGCAGACAACCTGCGAGCGATCGAGCTTCCCGAAGCACAGGCTTTTGCGCAACGCCAGTTGCTCAAAGCGGCGGCGCAGGTCGCGAAGGGCAAAGAAACTTTTCTCGCGGCCGACCAAAGCCGCGTAGGATTGATGTCGGCGTTTCGCTCGCTTCGGTTTTTCTGCCGTGCGTACGAGGCGCTCTACCCGCTCGCGCCGTTTTATAAAAATATCGAAGATTTTTTTTCCGCAGCGGGCAAAGACCCGGCAGAAAAACCGAAACCCGCAGCCGCAGATGGCATTCCACGCGGTATCATGGACTTTGGCAATGACCGCAACGCACGCGGCGGTTACACTCTCTATGTACCAGAATATTATTCGCCCGAAACAGAATGGCCTTTGATCGTTGCCTTGCACGGGGGCTCGGGCCATGGCGCGGATTTTTTCTGGAGCTGGCTCAAAACGGCCCGCGCGCGTGGCGCCATTTTGCTCGCCCCAAGTTCGCTGGAGAATACGTGGTCGATGCATATCCCAACCGCCGATGGCAGGGCGATGCTCAAAATGGTCAACACGACTATCGGTAACTATAAGATCGACCCGCAGCGCATGCTGATCACAGGTATTTCAGACGGGGGCACCTTTTCGCTGATGTTAACAGCCTCGGCAATGAATATCTTCAGCCACACGGCCGCAGTCGCCTGCGCCGGGCATGCCTTTACACAACAGGCGAAACAGTTTGCGCAGAAAAAAATCTACCTGGTGCATGGCGGCCGCGATTGGATGTTTCCTGTAGCGCCGGTACGCACGGCTGCCGCGACGCTCCAGGCCGCAGGCGCAGACATCATCTATCGTGAGATCGCCGACCTTTCGCACAACTACCCGGGCGATGAAAACGCCCGGATCATGGACTGGTTTCTGGCTTAGGGAAGTTCTGCAAAAATCATGCGCGGCCGGCACCGCGCGCTGCGGTCAGACCCAGCAGCGCGGCGATGCCCGTAAACGCGGCAGGTACCGGAAAGAAAAACAGCGCGCTCAACACCGAGATCGCAAGTGCACCGAGGCTGTTGAGCGTGAGCAGCCTGCGACCCACGCCCACGAGGCCGTCTTTGCCCGAAAAGAAAAAGAACCCCAGGCCCAGAACGAAAAGAAAAACACTCATTCCGATGTTATTGCCCAAAAATATATCCGCGTAAGTCTGCGCTTTACCCACCGGCATGGGTACCAGCGTCGCCTTCATCACGGCTGCGGCTTTAACGACTTCGACTTCTTTCGCGGGTATCGGCATAAACGTGCCTGCGGTATGGCCGAGGCAGGTCAGCAAGGTGAGAACTCCGGCGGTGCGGAGTAAGAACTTTGGTTGTTTCATATTTCTTGAGTCGCGCCGGATTTCTGCGGCGCGACTTATGGTCTTCCCTATTTTGAGAATTTGCCGTTACGAATCGTCAGTCGCTCGTCTTTCGTGGCGCTGATCTTATCGCCTTGAATCTCGAATGTGCAGAAAGAGTACCCGCAAAGGCCATAGAGGGTGCCGCCCGAATCGATTTTGTGATCTGAAATGCTCAGGTTTCCTTCACCCTGAACTTTGATATTGTAAGATTTTCCGTCCTGGTTCACAACGTCGGTCGCGGCCAGCGCTCCCCCCGATACCAGTAAAACGATGAGAAATTTTTTCTTCATAAAAGCTCCTTATTGTATCAGCGATACGGAAAATGTACGCCGACAGATACTGTAAAATGCCACTTTTTTGAAGAGCTCTTGACGCTCGATCCCCCTTTTACCGTCTCTTACAGTTTCTATGGAAGCGAACGCCAAACGCCCCGGCATTCCTTTTTACGCACAGGTGCTCGCCGCAGTGTCGCTGGGCTGTCTCGCCGGTATTTTTTTCGGCAAAGACTCGGTGCACTACTGGGCGAACGATAATCTCGCCGAAATCGGTTTCGCAGTTATACGCCTGCTGAAGATTCTCGCAATTCCTCTGATTCTCTTTGCGATCGTCGATACCATTCTCAAGACCGAGATCACGGGTAGCAAAGCGCTCAAGGTCGTCGCCATCTGTCTCTTTAACGTATGCGTGGCAATGGTGATCGGGCTCGCAATCATGAATATCTTCGAACCGGGAAAACACTGGAAGGGTAAATTGACAACACCTGCGCAGACGGCGGTCTCCCCCGTACGCGAAGAAAAGCCCCCGGCACAGAAACTGATTCTCGAACCGATCAAAGTTTTTACCGGCCTCGTGCCCGAATCGGTCGCCGAACCCTTCGTCAAAAATAATACGCTGGGAGTCATCGTACTCGCGCTGCTTTTTGGCTTCGCTTTCAAAGGCATGCGTCAGCGTGGTGAAACCGAACGCATCGATCATATTGAAAAACTCGTCGATACGCTGTTTCACGCGACACTGACCGTGATCGGTTACGTGGTTAAAATTATTCCTTATGCGGTGTTTTGTCTCGTCGGCGCGGCGGTCGGCAAATCGGGCTTAGGCGTTTTTTCGATTCTGTGGATTTTTCTCGTCACGATTCTCGCGGGCTTTTTTCTGCACGCGCTGGTTTATTATCCCCTCGTAGCCTGGCTCGTCGGCAAAAAATCACCTGGTATCTATCTCGGCAAAGGCGCCGATACGATTCTCACGGGTTTTTCGGTGAACAGCAGCCTCGCAACCATGCCGATGACACTGAAAACACTCACGCAGCGCATGGGTATATCCGACGCGTCGGCGCGGATGTCTGCCTGTTTCGCCACCAACCTGAACAACGACGGTATCACACTCTACGAGGCCATGACGGCGCTGTTTTTAACCCAGGCACTCGGCTTTGATCTGCCGCTCTCTTCGCAAATTTTTATCGTACTGGTTTCAATATTCGTATCTATGGGCATCGCGGGCATTCCCGAAGCGGGGCTGATTATTCTGCCGCTGGTATTGGGCGCTTCGGGGTTAAACGATCAGTCGATCGCGCTAGCGATTGCACTGATCATACCGGTAGACTGGTTCATCGCCCGGCTGCGCTCGGCGGTGAATGTCATGAGCGATATGGTCGTCGCAATCATGCTCGATAAGCTCTGATTACCGTATCAGACCGATCTGACGACGGTTCAGCATCAGGTGCGATAAAAAACAGGTCAGCACGATGACCGCAAGGTTGATCGCCAGCAGCAGCAATGCCTCCAGAAAGCTGTCGCTTGTCGTCACAATCTGCACCGGCAACTTCATGGGCGTGTAACTCAAGGCCGTGGCGATACCGTGCTGGCCCAGTGCGCCGGTGAGCGAACCAATCAGAGGAAAGATAATCATCTCGAGAACGCAGAGATAGACGAGACTCAAAACGATACCGATCGACGCCGAGACCGTCAGAATCGAGATCATGAGCGCAATCGGAATCGCGGTAAAATAGAACAGCGAGTCGCCCGCAATCTGCCCGAAGGGTATATCTATCGACTGGCCCTCGATCAGAACGCGCACTGTGTAAAAAATCGTGACCACGACTGCCTGCGTCAGATAGACGCCCGTCGCCAGCGTGTAAAACGCCGCCAGTTTCGAAGTCAGATAGGTGAACGCCGTTTGCCCCTTCAGCTGAATCTGGTGGAATGTTTTCCATTCGAACTCTTTGCCGACCTGGTAAGCCGCGACGAGCGCCGCGATCAGCGGGTTCAGATATTGCGAAAAGAAATGGAAAATCTGCCAGACCACCGTAAGATTGACCGGAGCCGCGGCGCCACCCTTCGGGGCCGAAGCATTTTTGCTGATCGCGACTTCGGCACCCAACACGAGCAGAATCAACGACAGTGTGATCGCCAGAAATGTCACATGCGTTTTTAGTTTGAGAAGTTTGCGTATCTCTGCCAGAAACGCCGAAGTAAATTCTCTGAAAATTGTGGATTTCATTTTGTTTTTTCCTTCGACACAGAATGTGCCGGGCTTTCGGCGGCCATCGCCGGTTTCGCCGAACCCTTTTGTGATTCAATCAGATTCATGAAGAAATTCTCGAGCCCCTTATTCAGCCGCACAAACTCCTCTACGCGCAGCCCGCGGTCGAACGACGACTTGAGAAAATCCGCGGGATTCACCGAAGCATCGAGCACGATATTAAAGGTCTGGTCGCCTTCTTTCTGGCCGGGTTCGACTCCGAGATCTTTCAGTATCTGCGGCGCCGCGTCGGGATTCTGCACCACAATCTTGAAGGCATTCCCTTCGCGCGCGAGGCCTTTGACATCACGCTTCGCGAGCATGGCGCCATTTTGCAATATCGCAACCGTGTCGCAGATCTGCTCGACCTCGGGTAAAAGGTGACTGCAAAGAATGAGGGATTTACCCATTTTGGTAATATCTCTCAGAATCGTACGCACCTGTACAATCCCTTCGGGATCGAGACCGTTTGTCGGTTCGTCGAAAATCAGAAATTCGGGATCGTTCATCAGTGCAAGGGCAATCCCCAGGCGCTGCTTCATGCCGAGCGAAAACGTGCTGAACGATTTTTTTTCAGCGGGATCGAGATCGACCATTTTTAACAGTTCGTCGACGCGGCTGAGTTCGGTGCCGGTAAAACGGGCGAAGAACAGCAGATTCTCGCGCGCCGAGAGCGAAGGGTAAAGCAGCGGTATTTCGATCAGCGCGCCGATACGACGCCGCAGCGCCGAACGGTGCGGCCAAACCGGTAAACCATCGATGAGGATCTCACCCTCAGTCGGTTTTAAAAACCCGAGAATGAGCTGTATCAACGTCGTTTTGCCAGACCCATTCGGGCCCAGAATGCCCAAACGTTGCCCCGGCTCGATTTTGAGCGAAACCTTATCGACGGCCCGCTTCTGTCCGAAAAGCCGCGAGACTTCTTTTACTTCAATGACCATAGGCCTCCTTAGACCGTGCGCGGTAATAAATTAGGATAACCCCCGCGGCGAATAAGAATACAGAATACCATTGTGCATCGGAAAGTCGCAACCAGACGCCCCGTGCATCGTCGCGAAAAAATTCAACGACGAACCGCCCCAATCCATAGAGCACCGCGTAGGTGGCCAGCACAAAACCCCGGGGCAACCGCAGGCGTAACAGATGCAGCAATATCAAACTCAACAGCAAGAGCAAGGCCGCCGAAGTCAGTTGAATCGGAAAAAGCGGCTGCGCGGCGATCGCTGCAGGCGCCTGCGGATGCATAAAATGCAGCGCGAGCGGGCCTTCATAATGCAGCCCGTAACAGCAGCCGGCAAAATGGCAACCGACACGGCCGAATGCAAACCCCAGCGCCACGCCTGGTATTACGATATCCGCGAGCTTCAGAAATGGAATCTTCCACCAGCGGCTTGCGAGTATCCCGGCGAGAAATCCGCCCAGAACCCCACCCCAGCTCACAACGCCGAAGTGCAAAGCCCAGAACGATTGCCCGGCAAGGCGTTGCGGTAAAAAGATAAAAAAGTGCGTAATCAAAGAAACGATAATACCCCCGACAACAAGCAAGGCGAGGATATTCACCATATCAAAAGTCTCGATACCCCGCTGCCGGGCGAGATAAACGATGAGAAACGAGGCCACGAAAATGCCTGTCACCGCAATCACACCGTAACTCGTAAAGCTGCGCGTGTAACCCGAAACCTCGATACTGAATAAAACGGGATGCATAGAAATTAAAAAGCCGGTCTTGCGACCGGCTTTAACCGATTAGACCTTATGGTCTTGGTTATTTGCTGCTCTCTTTCTCAGCCTCTTTCAGGCTCTTTTCCATTTCTTGTTTGAATTTTTCCTGGAAAGCGGGATCGTTGAGCGTCTTAGCGGCGCTTGCCACCATCGCAACGCAGGCGATGTAAATAATCGCTGACAGCACTGTACCGATGATGCTCATCACAAAACCAGCAGTTGCTGAACCAGTCGGTTGACCGGCCGCTTTGAGTTTCTTGCGCGCCAGAATACCCAGCACGAGACCAACAATACCTGTAATACCGCCGATCCATGCCAAAGGCCACAGGAAAGGAAGAATTACGAAAACGAGGGAAATAATCCCCAAAACTAACGAAGCTACACCCATTTTTCCTCCAAAGAATTTGAGTTTGTAGCGCTCACAATTTGAGCCGCACGCCTCACGTCAATACATTTGGCGGCAATTTTTTAAAAAAGCCCGAGAACCCGGAAGTTTATGCCGTACCTGCGCGATCTGATTCAAGCACAGCGAAGAGTACGCCGACAGCAAGCCAGAAACTCATCTGCACAATTTCAGAAGTAAAGTGGCATTGCGTCAAACCCATAAAAGCCATCAGCGGCAGGCATGTCGCCGCAGCCGCAGCGAGGGGGCGGTCGCTTTCGCGTCTGATTTTGAATCTTTCGCGCAGGTAAAGAAAGCCGCCGAAAAAATAATAGAACAGCTGAATGAGTAATCCTACCGCACCATAGAGTACCCAGGTATTAATAAAATCGTTGTGCATGTGCGATGCTTCATTCCATTTTGTGTCATAGACAGCGACACCGAATGCCCCTGGAACCTGGTACTTGCCATAGGCCAGGTTATAACCGCGCTCACCCCAGCCAACAATAGGCCGGTCTTTGATCATCTGCGCCCCTGCGAGCCAGAGATCGCGCCGTTCAGCCTGCGAGCCGACGTGTTCCTGCGGCGGCGGAAAAACAAATTCTTTCGCAACGACATCGGGCACACGGTAAATGACCAGCGCCCCCAGAGTTAAAATCACGAGCGCAAAAATCAGGCGCTGCACCCGGTTATAGAGCTGAATATAAACGAAAACCGGCAGTATCGCCGCAGTCGCAGCGATCGCACCGCGCGATTTTGTCAGCCATAAACCGACAGCGGCGACGAAGGTTAAGAGGAAAACGAGCAACGCCTTACGCTTTTTTCCGGAATAATAGTATGCCCATGTCAGACCAAGACCCAGCACGCTGGCGAGCGCCGACATGCCGGCAAAATTCAGATGGTGCATGCCGCTCAAGCCGCGGCCGCGCACCATATTCCAGAAATCGTCGCGCATTTTCCAGGCGCCATAACCC
>JAFLED010000105.1 GCA_017302045.1 Spirochaetota bacterium | reverse complement strand
TTTATTTTACCGTCGTGCAGCATTGGGCGGGCGACATGACGCAACAGGCGCATATCTGGTCGACGATTGGGTACAATCACGGCGACTATGAAAGTTTTGCCGACGAAAAATACGGCGTGCGGACGACCGGCGGCAGCGACGGCGACAAAAATTACGAAGATTATGTTGAAAGTCAGGGCTATGCCAATACCTGGCAAAACCGTTACAGTGTTCCCGTAGGTAATATCGACCGCCTGCTCATGGAGCAGGTTTTTCGTACCTACCACAACCGCTTTCGATCAGGCCAGGATTTCATGACGACCTCGAACAAAACTATCTGGAAAAACGCCGCGGTTTGGGCTGTGCGTAATTCAACGGCCGAGATGGCGATCATCTCTGAAAAAGCGGTGCTCGATCTGCGCAAATGCCGTAACAGCAGCGTCTGCAATAACTCTTAAATTTCAGTCTTCAGAAAGCCGATGAAGCCGGCGACCGAGCTATCGAGAATCGCATAGACTTCTTCGAATGCCTCGCTGCCCTGTCCCCATGGGTCGGGCACAGGCAGGCCTTTGAGGCCGCCGACCGGCCCGCCGTGGGCTGTTGCTGTAGTGGGTGGCGCAAAATCGCGCATCAGGTGGATTTTCTTCTGCGGAAAATGGAATTCGTGCAAGAGTGATTGCCGGTTCGAAGCGTCCATGGCGATGATATAATCAAAAATTTCACCATCTTTCGCATGCACGGGGCGGCTTCGCTGTTTCTCGATAGAGATGCCGTATTTTTTCGCGACGGCGATCGAGCCGCGGTGCGGCGGTTCGCCCTCATGCCAGCCCGAAGTACCCGCCGAGTCGGCATCGAATTCTGAGCCGAGGCCTGCCGCCGCGATCTGTTTTTCGAAGATGCCCTGCGCGAGCGGCGAGCGGCAGATATTGCCGAGGCAGACGAAGAGTACGCTTTTCACGGGTCAGATACCCGCGTATGACGCAAGTATCGCGAAACCAGCCGCGACCTCTTCGTGGTCGCTGACGGCGTTTTCATCGTTTGCGGTATGCCAGAGTTCGTAAAAGTAGCGGCAGATACTTGCGCCTTCGGGCGGGATGTAAGCGCAATTCGCGGCGCCGCCGCCGTAAATGGGGATGCGGCTTTTTTTGAGCAGAGGGGTGATTTCGAGCTTTTTACCTTTGTATGTCATGGTCTGGTCGAGTAGCGGCAGCGAGGCATTGGCGAGCGGAAATACGCCTAGCGTGTCGAGTTTCATCTCTTGCGTATTGAGTTGGTGCAGGTGTCCTGAAAAAGCGGTTTTTACGGCGTTAACGTCGTCGATCACGTAACCGCCTGTCGTATCCTGGAATACAGCGGGCAGAATATTTTTTAATCCGGCTTCATGGACGGCGTTTTGCACCCCGAACAAGTGCAGCGGCGCGACGCTCCGTAAAGATTTTTACGGCTGGGGTGCATCGCGATCTCAGGTCAAATTATGGCTCACCAAAGCGACATCGAAGAATCCGCGGCGCTGCAACTCGATTTTCAAAAGCTGCAGCAGGTCGTCGCAGCCTGCGGCGAAATTCTGCCGGTCGCCGTGCAGGATTCTGAAACGCAGGAAGTTCTCATTATTGCGTACGTCAACCGCGAGGCTCTGCGCCTTTCGTTAGAGGAGCGCCGTGCGGTTTTCTATTCCACCTCGCGCAAAGAAATCTGGCGTAAGGGTGAAACCAGCGGGGATATTCTGCATCTCGATGAGGTGCGAGTGAACTGCGAGCAAAACAGTTTGTTATTTCTCGTGCACAAGGGTGGGCGGGGTGTCTGCCATACCAAAGACGCCTCGGGGGAGCACCGGCAGAGTTGTTATTATCGCCGGCTCACCGCTGCAGAGACGCTGGAATTTCTGAAAACCTGAGATCGTATGGCTGAACCGTTCTATTACGTCACACCGAAATGGTTCAAGGGGAATCTCCCGGCATTTTTCGAAAACTCGGCATATCCGATGACGCGTATTCTTGAAGATCATTCGCAGGTTATCATTGAAGAAATTATTTCCTTTTATTCGCGGGACAGCGATAAGCTCTCGAAAAATTTTGCCCCGTACAATGTCGATACGACTGGCTGGAATACGATGACGTTGTTTTCGTATGGCATACTCAATCCGCAGTTCCTGGGTTATCTGCCGCGCACCTGGAGCCTGCTCAAAGATTATCCGGGCCTGAGTCTCGTCATGGTTTCGGTACTGAGTCCGGGGGTTCGTCTTAAGGCGCATTTCGGCGATACCGACGCGATTATCCGTAACCACCTGGGCGTGGTGATACCTGCTCCGCTGCCTGCAGCGGGCATACGCATCAAAACGGAGAGCAGGGGTTGGCGTCCCGGTGAAGTCTTGTCGTTCTGCGTGCTGAACCGGCATTATGCGTGGAATTTTTCAGATAAACCGCGTATTGTTTTGATCGTCGACTTTATTAAACCCGAGTTTCTGAACCGGCAGCGTGAAATCGAGGGTAAGGTACTCGCGGCAGAGGGAATGAAACTCATTGCGACGCGTTTTCCCGTGACGAAGAAGATCCCCCGGTGGCTAACGCTGTTTCTGCACTCGGTGCTTGGCGTCTGTGCAAACCTGTATGTGCGGCTTTTTAAACAGCGGCTGTGATTACTCGAGACTGTAGACGACGATGCGTTTGGCGATAGTATAACCTGCGGGGCGCGTAAAATAGATTGAGCTGGGTAGCCAGGCCGGCTGAACGTTGCCGCTCTTTTCAAATGCGGTTGCATACGGACGACCAACCTCGTACAACAAAGCAGGAATACCCTGGTTTAGCTCATCGGCTATAATGAGATCAATCTCATGCTTTTGAATCGCGTCTTTTAGCTCAGCCAGGTAGGCTGTGCGTCCGCAGCAGGCCCAGATGATTTTGAACGAGGCAAAATTTCGCCGGTATTTGAAATCATAGACATCGGGAAAAGTCAGCACAGGGTCTGTAGCGATGACGACTGCGCGCTTGCCCTGCGTGGCGGCGGGCTGATATTCAGACAGATAGGCATAATCGGTGGGGTTGAGCCCGGCATTCGGTAGTATCGTGCCAATAAAAACCGCGGATGCGGTGACCACCGCCATCGGATACGAAAAAAAACGCGCGCCCGCCGCGGCCCGTGCCTGCGCAAAAGCATATGCCGCTGCGACTGCGGCCGATGGTAAGACAAATAACCAACCATTGATCGCGTCGGGCCGCACCGAAAAAAGCAAGTGCGAGAGAAAATATGCGACCGGTGCCGAAACGAAGAGCACCCTTACCGCAGCGGGCGCTGCGCTGCGCAGGAAGAGTATATATCCCCAGAGTAACCAGGTGCCGAGCGTGATTTTAGCGGTTAATGCCCATGCGCCGCTACCAGCAATGAAACTTTGCAGGTAGGTACCGGTTATTGCGGATAACCACTGGTTACCCCGGATATCGGGCATTTTGAGATGGGCATAGATGGAAATAAAATCAAAATAGTCTTTGCGGTTTGCGATGCCGAAGTACAGTACGGGTAAAAGCACGTAAACGAGAGCGAGACCGAGAAGGCAGAAGAGTGCTATCGCAGTGTAGTGCATCCATCTGCCGCGCCCCCCAGCGCCGCGCATTTTCAGCCATAGCGCTGGCAGGGCGGGCAGCGCGGAAAACAGCGCCGCGATATGAACCATGCCAGCTAAGGTAAAGAATAACGCCGCTAACTGTAGTGTCCTTGTGTCGAAGCCGTCTAAGAGTAGAAACCGGGTCAAAAAAAAGCCCGCTACCGTTAAGAGCGCAAATGCCGGCATATGTACTTCGCCCGACACGGCCAGGCCCCAGAATACGGCTGTTGACGCAGCTATCAGGGTGCCGAGTATTGCGCTGGTTGGGTCGCGTAACAGCATTTCGCAGATCAGGAAGAGAAAAACAATCGCAACGAGTGCGGATATAAAATTGATTGTCTTCATGCCCGTCAGCGCCGGGATTTTGAAAATGTCGAAAGCCTTGCCGACCACGAAGTGCAGCAAAGGGTGATTTGGATGCAGGCGGGCGAAGTCGGGCAAGTGCGAGCCGGGATTTGCCTCTGCGAATGTCGAACGCAGATCGTAGTTGCCCTCGATCGCCGTGGCATAGATATATGACTCAACCGCCTGGATTTTCAGCGGAAAAAGCGCGTACATGGCTCCCCAAAAAAAGATCAGTATCAGGATTCCGGGATGAAGGTTTCGCTGCATGTGAGATTATTATATCCTGAGACGAGCTTGACGCGTACATAAAAAGGTCGAAACCGAGGCGGTATGTTTCGATCGCTTAGCCTGGTGATGTTGGCCGTTTTGGCACTCGCCTGTACCGTTTATGCCGCGCCAGCCATCGACTATAACACCTCGGCCGCGCGTGCGCTGCAGTATTTTCAGCAACAGGGCGAGCGCATTGAAACGGGCGTATTGCCGACGCTTTTTTATGCCAGTCGCAGGTTTGGTTTGTCGCTGCGTTTAGAGAAACCTATTGCCGCTGCGATGCGAGAAGCGGGGCCGAATTTCAGGCCATTTCTGCGATTTCTGGATGAAAAGAAAACCGTTTCAGAAGTACATATCCGTGCGTTGCGCGGAAGCCGCGGTCTGGTCGCAACCGCACTGTATTGCGATCTCTATCCGGTGCCTTGGGATTTTTTTTCGACAATACATGCGGCGGCTGATCGCGGCGGTTTTTTCGCAACACAGGCCGCGATTGCACTGGTCTTGCTGAAAGAAAGAAAATGCAGCTATGAACAGATAAAATATGATACTGAGCTGAAATACCTTGTCGCACAGATACTGAGCGAGCTGGCAAAACCAGGCGAGAATACAGACCTGCGCATCGAGCAAGCCGTAGTCGCCGTGATCTCCGGAAACGAAAAGTTACTGAAACCCGAGGTGGTACGCGATATCATCGCAGCCCAGCAGAGAGACGGTTCATGGGTCAAATCGCAGCGCGCTACGGCGAATGCGCTCTGGTTACTCTACGAGCTCAAGAGCCTGCAGCGGGCAGCAGTGCGTTGATTCTATTCAGGTGTAGCGTTGATTTTTCTCCCGTCACTTTCAGATCGAGTTCGGTTTTGTCTCGGAAAGATTTTTCGGCGAAATTCATCAGGAAATCGCGACGGCTCAGGTAATTTGCACGCGTCGAATAAGTAACCAGGCTACCGGCCTCAGGTGCAGTCCGAAATGAAAAATGGAAGAACTCGCAGATTTTGCGGATCGCCCTGTTTTTCTCGAGTATTACACCCTCGACGAGTTCAAGGCCGACGTCCAAAAAGAAGAAATCGAGCATTAACAGCGTAATAAACACCGGCACCGGGGTGCCATGGTGCCGGCGATCCCAGACAAAAAGTCCATAGTCACCTTTGGTGAGTCCCGCATCGATACCACGCATGTGCGTCGCCGCGATGGGGCGGTTATGCCGCGAGACGACGAAATAATACGTATCGGGGCGGTTGATTTTTTCAAACCATGTGGCTTGTTCTTCTTTCGTAATACGTTTCTGATAGATGTGGTTTTGGCGCACAAAATCCCGGTTGCGGCCCCGCCGCACGAGTTCCAGGTGAGCGGGCGTGATGCGTTCGAGGCGCAGGCGAAATCTGCTCAAGGTCAGCATCAGGACTTGAAGGCGGTATCTGTTTCGCCTGTAAAGGCTTTGCGCAAGCGTTGACGTTGCGATACGCGATCTTCGCGTGACCCTTTCATGGCCGAGATAAATCCGGATATCAGCCTGATTATTCCGGTTTATAACAGTCTGACTTACCTGCCAGATACTTACCGCGAGATCTGCGCCGCGATGCAGAAAGAAGCGTTCTCGTTCGAGATCATCTTTGTCGACGACGCGGGTACTGACGCCAGTCTCAGATTTCTTGTACAGCTACAGCAAAATGACGCACGCGTGCGAATTCACCGGCATGAGCGCAACAAGGGACAGCAGGCAGCTCTCGCCGCGGGTTTTTTTCTCTCCCGCGGAAATACGGTCATCACCACCGACGCCGATTTGCCCGTACCCTGCGCCGCCTTCGGTGATTTAGTCCGGGCTTTGCGGCTGAAGAATCTGGATTTCATCGCCGGGTTCAGGCAGAACTTTCGTCATGCGGGACTCGTTAGGCGCTGGGGGGCTGCATTCGTCAATTTTTTGTTACGGGCGATTTATGATTTTCGCATTCGTGACTTTGGTTGTGGTACAAACGCCCTCGACCGCAGTCTCATCGAGCGTTTTAGGGAGACGCGCATCCCGCATTCCCCAATTAAACTGGCCGTTCTGGCACTTGCGCACCGTTACGAAGAAATGCCGCTGCCCGTGCGCGCGGCCTCGGCCGATTCTGGTTATACTCTTGTGCGCCTCGCTGCGCTCACCCTTGATCTTGTGCTCTTTCGCTTTCGTGCGCGCCGCTTTTTCAGGCGAGTGCGCGATCCATAAGCTCTTTCTGCTCGCGTTCATGCACCTTCAAGAGGCCGGCCGCGGGCGACGGGCTTGTCTTGCGTGCGACGCATTGGATCATATTCTGGAATTTACCCTTGGCGAGCCGGTCGTCGAAACGGTCTTTGACATAAAACCAGGCGCCCATATTTTTGGGTTCTTCCTGAACCCAAAACAGTTCTTTGAGATTCTTATAGGTCTCGAGTATTTGCCCGACCTGATCGTATTTGAAGGGGTAAAGCTGTTCGAGGCGTATAACCGCGATGTGTTCGATACCTCGTGCTACGCGTTCTTTGACAAGATCGTAGTATACCTTGCCACTGCACAGAACCGCGCGCGTCACTTTATCTTTTTTAACGGCGGTATCGTCGATGACCTCGGCAAATTTGCCCGAGGTAATCTGTTTCATGTCGCTCACCGCTTCGGGGTGGCGCAAGAGACTCTTCGGCGTGAGTATGACCAGCGGCTTCTTCTGTTTGCGCAGCGCCTGGCGCATCAATACGTGGAATATCTGCGCGGGTGTCGTCAGGTTACAGACGATCATGTTTTCTTTGGCGCAGAGTTGCAAGAAGCGCTCCATGCGCGCGCTGGAGTGCTCGGGTCCCTGGCCTTCGTAACCATGCGGTAGCAACAACACGAGGCCCGACATGCGGTTCCATTTCACTTCGCCACTGGATAAAAACTGATCGATGATGATCTGCGCTCCGTTCGCGAAATCGCCGAACTGTGCTTCCCAGATGGTCAGCGATGCGGGCGAAGACAGCGAATAACCGTATTCAAACCCCAGAACCGCGTACTCAGAGAGCGGCGAGTTCAGAATTTCGATTTTGCCCTGACCCTCGCGAATGTGGTTGAGCGGGGTGTATTTCGCGGCCGTAGAACTTTCGAGCAGTACGGCGTTACGGTGGGCAAAAGTACCGCGTTCGGCGTCCTGTCCGCTGAGGCGTATGGATATCCCGCGGTTGAGCAGGGCACCGAATGCAAGCGCCTCACCCATACCCCAGTCGAGCGGCGTCTGACCCGCAGCCATTTTCACCCGGTTTTCGAGTATGTTGAGAATTTTCTTATGCGGGTTAAAACCCGCCGGCACCGTTGTTAATCCGCGCGCGATAAGCGCAGCGTCGGCTTCGGATATGGCTGTCACAGGTTCGGGCTCAGCGGTTTTTGAAAAATCGGACCATAACCCCTTCATGCTGTCGACGTTAATGGTTACGTTTTTTTCTTCTGTTTCAAGAAAACTTTTGTCGAGTGTCTCATTGACTTTGTTCTTAATCGCTTCGAGTTCGGCTGCGGCGACGCCGCCGGCGACGAGACGTTTTTCATAGATGTCTACCGGTGTCGGGTGCTTGCGGATGATGTCGTACATCGTTGGTTGTGTGAATGCGGGTTCGTCGGTCTCGTTATGGCCATGGCGGCGGTAGCAGACGAGGTCGATCACGACGTCTTTTTTGTAACGCTGCTTATATTCCATCGCAAGCGAAATCACGCGGTGGCAGGCTTCGGGATCGTCGCCGTTGACATGAAAGATCGGCACCTGAAAACCCTTGGCGAGATCGGTCGCATAGCCAGTCGAACGCGCTTCTTCGGGGGTCGTGGTAAAGCCGATCTGGTTATTGATGACGATGTGCAGAGTGCCACCGGTTGTGTAGCCGGGAATATTCATCAGGTTAAAGGTTTCGGGCACGACGCCCTGACCGATAAACGCGGCGTCGCCGTGAATGAGGATGCCCATATATTTTTCGCGGGCGTTGTCGCTGTTGAGCGTCTGTCGTGCGCGCACCGAGCCTAAGCATACCGGATTCACCGCTTCGAGGTGACTCGGGTTAAACATCAGCGTGAGGTGCACTTTTTTGCCGCTCGAAGTAATATGTTCTGCCGAATAACCGAGATGGTACTTTACATCGGCGTTGTCATAGGTTAGTACGTCGGCCTTCTCTTTAAATTCGGCGAAAATAAACTGCGCCGGTTTCTGCATGATGTTCTCGAGCACGTTGAGGCGCCCGCGGTGCGCCATGCCGATGACAATACCGTTCATGCCCATCGCACCGCTCTGTTCGACGGCTGCGTCGAGCATCGGAATCAGCGCATCGCCGCCTTCGAGCGAGAAGCGCTTTTTACCCACGAATTTTTTACCGAGGAATTTTTCGAAATAGTCTGCCTGGTAGAGTTTTTCGAAAATGCGCAGCTGCTGCTCTTTGCTGAGCGTGGCCGAATTGGCGCTGACTTCCATTTTGTACTGCAGCCAGATGCGTTCTTGCGCATTGCGCAGGTAATAGTGTTCGGCGCCGATCGAGGCGCAGTAGGTCTTTTCAAACCAGGCGACGACGTCTTTGAGTTTCGCGACGCCCAAGCCTGGTACCTCGGTATCGAATTCGCTTTCGAGGTCGTCGCGCGTCAGATTGTTCAGCCTGTCTTCGATACCGGCGCGGTTGGGTTTCAGTATGCCGAGCGGGTCGAGGTGCGCCGCAAGATGGCCGCGGCTACGGTAGGCGTTGAGCAGGTTCTGCACGCCCATCTCTTTGAGTAGCGAGATGTCGATGCCTGCGCCGAGCGTCAGTTCATCGTTCTGCACCCCTCCGTTAGCGCGCTGGATGCCGTGGCTGGCACCATTCGATTCGATGTCGCGGAAAAAGTCGCGCCAGTCCGATGTCATCGTCTGGGGTTCGTTGCGGAATTTGTTGTAGAGGTCTTCGAGAAAGTAGGCCTGATCGGCGCTGAGAGCGCTGCCATAGGCATCGCCGGGTTTCGACTGCATGCATCCGGGCGCCATTTTGTTAAAAGCGGTCAAGCAATTTACAAAACGCGGCTGCCCGTTCGGTCTGAGCGCCAAAATCGGTTTCCGCAGGCGCTCGCAATCCGGTATGGGCAACGCATGAAAGAAGCCGAGTTGAAGACCTTTGTAGAGGGTGTGTTACGGTATTTCGGCACGATTACCTCGACGCCGGCTAAAGTGGGGATTCCCTATGTCAAGGCAGCCGACCACAAGGTTGAAGAAATTACCGGAATCATCGGGCTCACCGGCAAAAAAAAGGGGGGCATATTCATCACCTGCCCGAAACCCATGATCGAAGAGATTGTGAAAGAGTATCTGGGCCTTGCCGAGCCGACTCTCGCTGCCGTCAAAGACCTCGCCGGTGAAATGGCAAACACCGTTGCCGGCAATGCGTCTTTTGCTTTTGGCAACGACTTTCAGATCTCGGTACCTGTCGTCATCGTCGGTAAACCCGAGCAGCTCGACCTGCCGACGCGGGTGCCGACTTTCATCATTCCCATCGAGTGGAAAACCTACAAAGCCTTTCTGGCTGTCGGCATTGAATAAGCCGAAGCAGGCGGCCGGTGAGATCGGCCTGACCTTACCCCCCGGAATACGGCTTGATAAATTCCTGAGCGCCGCGCTGGCCGAGCGCGGCGAAGATATTTCGCGCTCGCGGTTGCAAAAGCTGATCGAAGAGGGCGGCGTCGCGGGTATCGATCCCGCAAAAATCAAAGCCTCATACACGGCGAAGCAAGAGACTGCGATTCGCGTCACGCTACCGGCAGAGAAAGACATCCGCCTGAAGCCGCTCGAGATCGAGATACCGTTACTCTTTGAAGACAAGTACCTTGCGGTTGTGCACAAACCGGCGGGCATGACGGTGCATCCCGGTGCCGGTACGGGGGATGACACGCTGGTGCACGCGCTGCTCACCAATGTGGAAACATTATCGCCGCACGATGAACGCCCCGGCATCGTACACCGGCTAGACCGTGAAACCGAGGGGCTGATGGTTGTGGCAAAAACCGAAAAGGCCAGGGCTGCTTTGAGCCAGGCATTTGCCGAACGTCTGATTCAGAAGACCTATGTGGCGCTGGTCTGGGGTAAAGTAACGCTGCCCGAAGAAGTATCGGGTTATATCTGGCGCGACGTGCATAACAGGAAAAAAATGCGGTTTGGCGAAGCGGTGCCCGAGCGCGTGAAACGTGCGCGTGACGCAGAACTCATCGTCTCAGATCAGAAACAACTGAAATACGCGACGCGGCTCGAGATCGAGCTCATCACCGGGCGCACGCACCAGATTCGCGCCACAGCGGCATTTTTTAACGCGCCGATCATTGGCGACGCGGTTTATGGCAACGACGAGGCACGCGCAAAGCTCTATAAGATCGGCCGCGAGAAAAAAGAAGCGGTCATCGGCTGCGGCATGCTGCTGGTTGCGCAGAAGCTCTCCTTTCAGCATCCGTTTACAAAGAAGAAGCTTTCGTTTAGTTTACCGGTTCCGGAGCGTTTCGCAAAAGCGCAAGAAAATCTGATTTGAGCTTCGTTTGCCCCAAATCAATTCGGGGGCGAGTGAAAATCAGATGGTTCGGGTATATTCTGCGAACGGTACCTGCCAGACCTTGATGCCGCAAAAGTGATCGCCTTCGGGGCAGCGCGGTTTCAAATGTTCGCGCACGACGCAGGGTGGCCCGATGTATTTACCCAGTTCGGGAAATTCGTTTTTAACGGCGCTGACTTCGGCGTGCGCCGAATAGAATATCTCTTCTTGCGCATTGTAGCACAGCCGCGATTTCCATTTATGATAAAAATTATAAAAGTCGCCCGATTCCATGAAGCGTACAGGGAAGGCATTGGGTAAAAGATAAGCAATATCTTCACGGGGGATATCCGCTTTTTGCCAAAGTTTGCGCACGAGGTCAAAATTGGCGCCGAGATAGTCGCGGTAAATTTTTTCGGCCACGGGCGCCTCTGTAATCAGCTTAGGAACAATGTAGTCGTTTTCGAGTGAAATCTGCTCCGCCAGATGCGGGCGGTTTCCGGGCAGCGTGCGGTGGCGCTGTTCCTGTGAGTCAGCCGTGTGCGAAAGCTTCTTTAAAAAAGTAAAGTGCGCATGGTTTAAGAGGCGTGTGTTTTCGTCGAGCGTGCCCGGGTAGAAGACATCGCCCAGCAAAGGATTATTTTCCGGGTGCAGAGCCCGCGCGATCGCGGCGGCGCCTAAGGCGTCGATTGCAGCGATCGAAGACGAGATCAGCGCTGCCGATTTACCCGCGAGTTTCGCGTCAAAAGCGGCGTTGGCGGCTTTTGCAGCGGCGGCGTCAAAAGCGCGTTCGGGCGCCGCGAGCGGCTCGGGAAATTCGGCGAAAAGATCGGCGTCGACGCCGCGCACGAGTTCGAACATGCTGAGGCCGAGAACGACAAACTCCTCGTGCGCAGACCAGAGGAGCATCCGCGCATACCGCATGAGTGTCAGCGCGCTCACACTGTGGTAGAGGTAAGCCACGGTCGAAACCGGCATGACATAGCGCGCGACTTCCATACAGCGTTTTTTGATCGCGTCGGCCCAGTCTTCTTTATTGCGCGCCTTGAGACGGTGTATCGAGAAATAGATATCTTCGACGACGGGTTTTAACGCGGCAACGAGATCGGTGTATGCCTGGAAAGCTTTGCCATGCAGCTCGTGGACATCCGCCTCGTGCTGCAGCGAAGAGGGGAGCGTATACCAGGTTCTGTCGTTTTTGATCGGCACATAGCGCTGCGACACCTGTTC
>JAFLED010000104.1 GCA_017302045.1 Spirochaetota bacterium | reverse complement strand
AACGCGTGCAGGCCGTGGATCGTATCACACTCAGCTCGAACTTCTTCGACATGATACGGAACATCGAGGCCTTTTCCTCTGAGTACAACGACCAGCTGACTTCAGTTCGCGTGCCCGATATGCTGATCGGAAAAATCGCGGTGGCGGGCTAAAACGCGTGCCTGATCAGAAAAACCGAAATATACTCGTCAGCGGTGGCGCGGGTTATATCGGCTCGACGACGGTGCGCAGTCTTAAGGCTGCGGGCTACCACCCCATCGTCATCGATGATTTCAGCACGGGCCACCGCGAATTTGTCGCGGGCGTCGAGTATGTCGAGGGCAATGTCGCCGACGGTACTCTCGTGGCCGCTACCGTGCGTAGATATGGCATCGGCGCCGCCATGCATTTCGCTTCGTTTATTAATGTCGGCGACTCTGTCAAAGAACCGGCGGAGTATTATCTGAACAATGTCTCTTCGGGCATCGCCTTTATCGCCGCGTTGCAGAAAGCGGGAGTTAAAAAATTTATTCTCTCTTCGACATGCGCGGTTTACGGAGCTCTGGAAAAACCGCAACCGCTCAACGAAAGTATGCCGATCGCCCCGCTCAACCCCTATGCGCATGCCAAACGCATGCTCGAAATCGTACTCGAAGATTTTACGCGGGCTTATGACTTTCATGCCGTGATTTTCCGTTATTTCAACGCGGCCGGCGCCGCGGCGGATGGCTTAACGGGCGAATGGCATGAACCCGAAACGCATCTGATACCAAACATACTGCGCGCCGCGCTTTCCGAAGGTAAAAACCCCGTGAGAATTTTCGGCAACGATTATGCAGTTCCGGGACGCGACGGTACCGCCGTGCGCGATTATATCCATGTCGCCGATCTCGCCGATGCGCACATTCGCGGCATCGGTTACCTCGACGAAAACCGCGGCTGCCATGTTTTTAATCTCGGTACCGGTGACGGTGTGACCGTTCTCGAGGTCATTCGCGCCACGGAGAAAGTACTCGGCCTGAGCATCGCCTCAGAAATGCATCCCCGCCGCGCGGGTGACGCGCCCTTTCTCGTTGCCGACAGCGGTAAAGCCGCGCGGCTGCTCGGCTGGCGCCCCGACCTCAGTGATATGGAAAACATCATCAAAACGGCGTATGCCTGGGAGAATAAACTTGCAGCCCTTAAAAATCGGAATCGATAGACTCGAACTTGTCACATCCGTCGGCATCTATGCCGGCGAAAAACAGGAAAAGCAGACGATCTTTGTCAGCGCCGAACTCTGGTTTACGGGTATGCAGATCGAAATCGACGACATGAAACAGTCGGTCGACTACGACATGCTCTCAGACACAATACGTGGCGTCGCGGCCGAGCGGCACTACGAACTCATCGAAAATCTCGCGCTGCATATTGGCCGGGGGCTCAAAGCAGCCGCCAATGCCGAGCGCGTCAGTGTGCGCATCGACAAACCACTCGCGGCGAATAAAAACCGCGCTGCCAGTATCTATGTCGTCGTCGAAACCTAACCCCCAATAGCTTTCTTCTCAGAAAACTGCTAGTTTTCGCTGTGGTCGACTTTTTGGCCCAAGAGCTTCTCGCGGAAATAACGCACGGCGTTTAAAACCGTGCGCCGTTTCTCTTCGGCAAGCGCTACCGGGTCGCCCTCGGTAAAGAGAAACATATCTTTTTCATGCTGCAGCAGATGAAAGAGCGCAAAACCACCGTGCGGAACTCCCTCTTTGTTTGTCAGGTTGATCGAAAAGGCCGTGCTGGCGGATATCTTGCGCGCAAAATACACCGGGTCGAAATAGCGCAGGTTTTCTTTGATCTGCTGCTTTACCTTCTTGCTGCCGCGCGCGGCGCCATTGATCTCGCGCGCGTAGTCGGCGTCTGATATATTCTGCGTGTGATCGAGATTCAGAAAAGCCGGGTTCTCAAGGTAAAGCGCCTCACCGCGCTCCATGTAAGCGGCGGCGAAAAGCGCCTGTGCCGCGCCTACCCCCTGCCCGATGATACCGATGCGCGAGGTGTCGATCTCACGCCTGAGGCGCGCCACTTCGAGTGCGCGGTAGGCATCGAGGTAGATTTTATTCGCATAATATTCCGTCGGCTCGAGAATGCGCTCGCCGAAATAACCGTAACTCTCTTCGCGCTTCTCTTCTTTTTTCACAGCCTGCCCCGGCTCGGCCGAGTGCACCGGGCGCGGCGCTTCGTGGCCGCGCATACGAATGACCATCTGCGCAATGCCGGCATTCATGAGCCCTTTGTAAGCCACCGCTTCTTTGCCATAGTCGGGAAAAATCACCACGAGCGGCGGTTTACCGGTGAGCTTGCGCGGCGCGATAAACTGCGCATGCATATGGTATTTGTCGATACTCTGAAATTCGACAGTCAGATTCTGCTCGGTAAAAATTTTCGCCGAGACCTTCTTTTTCGTCTGTACTTCGAGCGGCACTTTTTTCAGCCGCGCAATCTGGGCATTCCAGAATTTATCGATATCTTTGGGGGCAAGGGATACATCCGCCTCAGAGGCGAAGCATTCGTCGAATAAGGCCATCACGGAGATTTTTTTTTGCTTGGAGGGGCGGAAAGCCATTATTCGGTGTCTTGTGGGCAGAGCAAAACTGACGCTTGAAACAGACCGCGAGCTTTTGGCCTTTATCTTCGCGCGTTTTATCGACGGCGAATTCACGGGTCTCAAAGAAGGTTATGCCCTGAACCGCGCGCCGAATCTCGAAGCGGCCGATTTTCTCGCCCGGCAGATACGCGACGAAATACGGCACGCGAACATGTACCGCACCCTCTACGAATACACTGCGGCGACGAAGAAAATCCCCCCCTCGCCGCGTCTGCTCACGCTCATCATGGCGCCCGTGACGGGCCGGCTCTGGCTCGAACATTGTTTTCTCGACAAGGCACTCGGCGAGCGCTGGGTACTCTGCCTCATGGAGACGCTTATCGAAACTGTCGACGACCGCAAAATTGTGAATCATCTCAAAGCGATCGCCAAAGACGAACGCACGCACATCGCCTTCGGCGAAGAACAGACGCGTGCGGGCATCGGGCAAAGCGCATTCCGCAGGTTTTATCTCTGGGGTCTATATCTCAGGGTCGATTTTGCGCTCGCGCTCGCGTTCAGGCTTACCCGTTCGCTGATTCAGAAAAGGTATTCGACTGCGGCTGCGGCGCTACTCACGGATTTTTTTAGCGATGCCCGTGCCCGCATTCGCCGCGAAATCGCAGAACTCGTCGGCGTGCCGGCGCGCAATTCGCTGTGGCAGTTGTTTATCTGCCAGTTGATTTTTCTTATACGCCTGCCCTGCGTTGGCTGGCTGCGCAACCCGCGCAAAACATTCTGATCGCGCTTGCCGCCCGGTTTCGAAAAAACAGGCACACGCATGAGCAAAGCGCTGGATTATCTTCTGCAAAAACGTCCCGATGCGATGGGCGCATATTTTACCTTTCTGAAACAGGCGGGTACACACCTCGATAAAAAGACAGCGGCGCTGATTTCTGTAATCACGAAGGTGCATGCAAAAACCGCAAACGGCCTCAGGCAGTACCTGCCGCGCGCGCTCAAAGCGGGTGCAAGCGCCGACGAAATCATCGACGCACTGCTCTTTGCGATGCCGGCGCTCGGTTTCAGTAAAATCGTCTGGGCGGTGGATGTCATTCTCGAGATGAACCTGCCTGAATTTCAGCATCTGGGCGCAGCCCCGCAGGCAGTTGCATGGCGCGAGCTGGGCGATGCATCTCTGCTGAAAGAAGACGAAGCGCAGTTCTATAAATCAGGCAGCAGTGCTTATTATGCGCTCCAAAGCGGCGCCGAGCTCAGTGTATACAGCGCCGAATGCCCGCACCAGAAAAATGTCATTCCGCT
Organism: Spirochaetota bacterium; assembly: GCA_017302045.1. GTDB lineage: Bacteria > Spirochaetota > Leptospiria > Turneriellales > Turneriellaceae > Turneriella. The sequence goes on along the minus strand of JAFLED010000104.1, from coordinate 8,174 downwards.
CACGGGCGCGCATGGGCTTGAACTCACCTGCCCTTTTCACGAATGGAAATTCGACCTCAAGAGCGGACAATGTATCTCGGGTGGCCCCAAACCGCTGCGACGCATCGAAGCGAGGCTCGACGCGGGAAAAATCTGGATTCGGGGATAACCCTAGGTGGGCGGATGCAGATGCAGCTCGACATCCGGGTTTTGCTCCTGGAACGAGCGCAGGCGAAACTGGCTCTCAAATAGCAGCACCGGGTTACCTTTTTCGTCAGTTACAATCTTATCGAACCGACCCGCCTTCTGCGCATCGGCCGGCGATATCCAGCGCGAACACTCGAACGCCAGTGGTTCGAGGCGAATCGAGGCGCCGTATTCGTCTTCAATGCGGTATTTAAAAACGTCGAACTGCAGCTGACCGATAACACCGATGAGCGGCGTCGCATCGCTGAGGTTAAAAAGCTGCACCACACCCTCGTCGGCAAGCTCGCTGATGCCTTTACGAAACTGTTTCGCTTTTGCGGTATCGGTGAGTACAATGCGCGCATAGACATCGGGTGCAAAACGCGGTAAAGGATGAAACGCAGGGGGAGCTCCCTCGCAGAGAATGTCTCCCAGGCGGTAGAGTCCCGGGCTGATAATACCAATAATATCGCCGGCATACGCCGTATCGATGGTCGTGCGCTCCTGACCGAAGAACGCCACGGGGTTTGCGAGCTTCACTTCTTTTTCCAGGCGAGGCACAGAAACCGACATACCACGCTCGAATTTGCCGCTCGTGATGCGCAGAAAAGCAACGCGGTCGCGGTGCAGCTTGTTCATATTCGCCTGCATTTTGAAGATGAAGCCGGTAAAACGTTTCTCTTCGGGGTTGATACTGCCGCCGTCGTCGAGCGGAATCGGCCGCGGCGGCGGTGCGAGGTCTTTTAAGTGCGAGAGCAGGTGCTCGACACCGAAGTTCGTCACCGCACTGCCGAATAACACCGGCGTCATCTCGCCCTTCAGAAATTTTTCTTTGTCAAAAGCCGGCAGCGCCTCGCCCGCGATCGCAACATCTTCGCAGAATTTAGCATGCGCTTCGTCGCCCATGAGCTCGCGCACCTCGGCTGATTCGATGCCGCTCACCGCTTCGGGTGCCTTGTGTGCGCCGCCGACAGTGCGTTCGAAACGGTGCAGCTTTTTGCCATAGAGATCGAAATAGCCCTTGAACTCTTTACCCGACCCCATCGGCCACACCAGCGGCACGGCGGATATCCCCAGTACCTTTTCTACGTTATCTAAAAGCTCAAACGCTTCGAGCGCCGGCATATCCATTTTATTGATGAAGGTAATGATCGGTAAGTTGCGCTCGCGGCAGATCTTGAAGAGTTTGATGGTCTGCGGCTCGACGCCGCGCGAAGCATCGAGCAGCATGATCGCCGAGTCGACGGCCATGAGCGTGCGGTAGGTATCTTCGCTGAAATCCTGGTGGCCCGGCGTATCGAGCAGGTTCATCACCATGTTATCGTATTCGAACTGCAGCGCCGCAGTCGAAACCGAGATACCGCGTTCCTGTTCGAGCGCCATGAAGTCTGACTTCGTCGACTTGCGGTCTTTGCGCGCCCGCACATGGCCTGCAAGGTGAATAGCGCCCCCGTAGAGAAGAAGTTTCTCGGTCAGCGTAGTCTTGCCCGCGTCGGGGTGTGCAATAATCGCAAACGCGCGGCGGCGATTTATTTCTGCTGTCAGTTCGCTCACCTGGCAATTTAGCTTTTTGAGATAGCGCGTAAATCCATGCATACAAATACCTTTGTATACAAACCCCCTTATATAATCGTGGGTTACGGCGTGTCTGCGGCCCCCATTCCCGACCGATGCGCAGCCCCGCCTTGTTAATCCTTGCCACCCTGGCCCTACCCGCCGCGATTTCTGCCGATGCCGCGGCGACGCTCAAAGATCTGCAACAGCGGGTGCAGCGCGAACTCTGCAGCGCAAAACCGCAGTGTGCAGCGCAGGCCGACGCCGTCGTCGTGAATCGCCTGACGGCGGATGAACAACTGTGGGCGTTTTCTTTTTCGCTGAAAGGCATCGCGCTGCCGACGCTCAAGGCGACGCAGGAAGTACAAGGCGTGATCGAAAAAATGAATGCGCGGCCACTGGAGGTCAGTAAAGAAAAAATCGCCCTGATTTTTTATTTTCGTGCACGGCAAGACAAGATGATTCCCGTCGGCGCCGAAGAGTTTCACCGCCTGACGCTCAACCCCAAAAACAAAATTGTCGCGCGGTTCAAAAGCGATTTTGTACTCTCGGGCGCAGTGCTGCGTTACGAAGCCCCTGCATTATGGGAAAACGAAGGCCTCGCGCCTTCGACGACAGCGACGATTCAGTTCAAAGGTACCTTACGCGATAGTCGTCCGCTACGCTTCGAGATACTCAATCTCGACGACCAGGCCCTGCCCGCAGTCCAAATCGCCGCATGCCGCAGAGAGGGTGATCCGGCTGCCACCCAGTGTAATCCCCTGTCGGTGAATGTTACTTCCGGAACGGTGTTCGGCGTCGCTCTCGAAGTCAGAGCGGCGCGTAAAATCAAGAGCGAACAGCCGGCTTTCAAGCTCATCGTCAAATATGCCGACGAGGCCGATAAACCCGAAGCCCCCCCGCACTTACAGCTGGCGATTCCCTTCAAGCCACAGCCGAATTATTTTCTCTTCGGTGTTACGGGATTTCTTTTCGGCGGCCTGATTGCCGCGATGATGCTGTTTATGCGCCGCCGGGGTGAAAAACCCGCGGCGCCATAAACGTCAGTATTTCTCGCGCAGCTTATCGGGCGCGATCAGAATCACAACGCGCGCGCGTTTCAGGTTTTTAACGCTGCCGTCGTGGGCGAGAATTTTTGCGGCGTCTTCGTCGCTGATGACAAGCGCGTTTTCACCCTGCCGCGCGACGTCGAGCGCAGGCACCTTGAGTGGCCGGTTACCCGCTCTCTGCCGCGCGTCGCTCTGGCCCTCGTTGGTAAAAAAGCCGGCGACACCGCGTTTGACGAGCGTGGCGCGGTTTAAAAAAACCGGCCCATAGAGCTGCTTACCCGAACTCGTATAAATACCCGTGGTCAGCGAGGGGATAAAATTCAGGTGCCGCGCATCGACGACAAGCCCCGAATAGAGCAAAGGTTCGGTTTCTGAAGCGTCGTATTCTTTCATATCGGCGCGGCGCTCATACGCCACGTTTACGGCCGTATCGTCGCTGCGCCAGTCTTCTTTGCCCGCGAGTGCGGGCAGGTGCGCGAGCAGCGAGTTCTGCCCCCGCAGCGTGACCTCCATCGTGGCCGAGACCCGGTTTTCGGCAACCTGAAAGGTATTGAGCTTGAGACCAGACCAGTATGACGCAAGATCGGGCACAGGCGGCGCCGCTGCTTCGGCCGATGACTCGGCTGCCCGGCGCCAAAGCGTGTCGACAACCGCGCTGAGTTTTGTGATGAGTACAGAGCGCATCTCGGCACGCAGGTCGCCGGTCGCGCGCTCGGCATTACGCCGGTTGAGCACCCATTCGGCGCGCAGATATATCTTATTCGATTTCCAGTCGACAATCGCATCGGGGCGCGGGCCCGTCTCTGCGGCTGCAAGGCTGCTTATGCATGCGAACAGCACCAGAACAAAAAAACTCAGGGACTTCACCCTTACATTTTCGATATTTTTAAGTAAAACCTCGCATAAGAATTCTGTGCCCTGTGACTTTTTATACGGGAAGTTATCCGTCTTGCCCCGTGCCTTAATATCGGTGGTTTTTCGGCAAAATGCCTTGAGCATGAGCCTAGGGTTAAACCAACAATGGAGAAATGAACCGGGTTAGCTGCCGGTTATCGCTTGCCGAATTAATCGGCGATCGAATCGAGGGCGTCGTCTTGATTCTTGTAAATATCGAAAACCGAGCCCAACTTGGTGATTTCAAGCAGGTGATCGACATCGGCGCTGATCGAACACAAGCCAAAACGACCGTTACGGCGCTCAATTTCTTTGTAAATATTGAGAAGAATACCCAGGGCAGCGGAGTTAATGAAAGGCACCTTTTTCATATCAACGACTATTTTCGGAACCTTCGCCTCGTGCATGCACGACTCGAGTTCGTCCGCGAGGTCGAATTCCATACCAGACTTAATCGCGCCGTCGATTTCGACGATGCTGATTTCGCCTTTTTTCTTGACCTTGATCTTAATGCCTGACTTCGCGGCCATTGGTCGATTTTACGCTTTTTGCGAGTGAGACAAGTACTTTTTGCATTCTGTGCAAAAAATCGCCGAAAATTCCCCCCTGCTGCCCGTGAAACGTCCTTGCCGTCACTGCTTACCGCACAGCCCTGCACTATGAAAATCCGCGCGCTTGTGCAGGCCCGCATGAAAAGTGAACGCCTGCCGGGCAAAGTTCTTGAAAAAATCGGGCAAAAAACGATCGTCGAGCATATAGCAGGCCGCATGGCGAAGCTTGCGGGCGCTGGTGTCGACCTCTGTTTCGCGATCGCCGACGAAGATCCCGCTGTGGCACGCGACAGTGAAACCCGACTTGCGGCCGATCGGCCGATAACACTGGCGGATTTCCTGCGGGAACACAGCCTGCCCTTTGTCACCGGCCATGCGTCGAATGTACTGAAACGTTTCATCGACGCATCTGAAGATCTCTCCCCCACAGACTATGTCATTCGCCTCACGGCGGATAACCCCTTTGTCGACCAGGATCAACTCGCCATTCTGATTCAGCGGATGAAAGAACATTCCGCCGATTATGGTTATACCGCCGATCTGCCCCTTGGCATGGGCGCCGAAATGATCCGCGTCGCTGCCCTGCGCTCAGTGCAGTTGCGCGATACGCCGCTGACAGTGGGAGGCGAGCCAGGTCTCAGGGACTACCACCGCGAGCATGTTACCATTTTTTTACGCGAGAACCCGCACCTCTACGAGATTTACCCGCTACGCCTCGACGACACCATCTCTGAAGAAGCCGCAAAACTGCGCGTCGCCGGCATTCGTATGACCGTCGACGAGCCGGCAGACCTCATCGTGGCGCGGCGTGTCTTCGAGCATTTCGAACGCCGCGGGCTGCCCCAATTCGGCGCCCTCGACGTTATTCAGCTCGCCAAAAATAATCCTGAGATGCTGCACGGGAACGAGGCCGTGAAACAAAAACCCGCCACCAGCGCAGACACCAGAAAATAACGGCGAAGACCGCCGGGAATTTTGCCGGGTGAAACCGGCGGCCGCTGTGTTAATCCACCGCGACTTTAAGTTTATCGAGGTCTTCACGGTTAACGACGTCGATAAGCTCGTATATCTTTACCGGTTCGTTCTTGCCCTTCACGCGAATGTCGTCGAGCTCGCGCGCATAGACGCGGTCTTTGACCTGCGCATAGGTGAATTCTGAGATAATGATACGCGTGCCGTATTGTTTATTCGTACCTTCGAGACGCGAACCCAGGTTAATCGTATCGCCCATGACCGTATAATCCATACGGTGAGAAGACCCCATGTTACCCGCAACAGCGTAGCCCGTGTTAAGACCGATACCGATATCGATGACCGGCCAGCCGTTGGCCGCCCAGCGGTCTTGCATGACTTTCAGCTCTTCGAGTTGTTTAATCGAGGTAAGACAGGCGCAATACGCATGATCGGCGTTGGGTACCGGTGCGCCCCAGAACGCCATGATCGCATCACCCATGTATTTATCGATCGTGCCTTTGTAGGCGATGACAAGGTTAGTCATCGTCGAAAGATACTCGTTGAGCAGGTGAACCAGGTCTTCGGGCGAGAGGCTTTCAGACATTGTCGTAAATCCGCGGATATCCGAGAAGAATACGGTCAGCTCTTTCTTCTCACCCCCGAGCTTCAGCGATTCGGGGTTGGCGAGCAGTTCGTTCACGATATCTTTCGAGACGAACTTCGAGAACGTACTGCGGATGTATTTCACGTTCTCTTCTTCGGTCAGAACCTTGTAACCGATGACCGCAATCAGAATGACGACGGTTTCGACATAAGGCACGAGGAAAAAGTGAACGTACTTGGAGTATTTAAAGATCAGTACGGCTTCAATAAAGAAGAGTGCCGATATCACACCGACGACCACGAGTGTCACGCCGATATTCGCGCGCGGGATTAAAAAGCCCAAAAATGCGGCGAAAACAAAGAGAATCAGGTAGTTCATCCACTGCGGTGCATAACTGATAAAATCCTGCATTAAAATAGTATTGAGCGCGCTGGCGTGGTGTTCGATACCCGCAGTCGTATGGCTAAAGGGCGAAGGGTGTATATCGCGCGTGGTTGAAACACCGGTGGCATAATACATCGCCGTTAACAGCACCTTATTTTTGAAATCTTCGACGTTGAGCGTCTTATCTTTCATGTTAACCTGCTCCGCCAACTCGACCATTTTCGTATGCGGAAAAGTATACGGACCGCCGATAAAATTGATCGCCATCATACCGATGTCGTTGATGGGTATTGTAACGCTGCGGTCGGCGTTTGGTTTCGTCATAACATCGCGCTCTTCGCCGAAGATACCGATGCTGATTTTTTTATCCGGAATATTTTTGATTTTGACATACGAACCCAGTTTGACTTCGACATCTTTGGTCACATCGACGCCGAAATAACGGCACGCGAGCAACAGCGAGATCGAGGGATACAGGCGGTTCTGCCACTTGAAGACCATCGGCATCACATAGTTCACCGACGATGCCTCGTATTTCACATTCGCTGCGCCGAGACCTTTTGTCGCGCGGCTCACCGCAGGAATCGGCGGATAAGGATAAGACACCCATTCCATATAAGGGTCTTTCAGATATTCGTTTTCGATGATGTTCTGATCGGGAATACGGAACTTATTCAGCTCTGCGATGCGCGCTTTGAGATCGGCATTCTGCAAGACCGCAGGGTCAAAACTTGGGTCGACCTCCATACCGTAGTCGACAATAACATTGCCGGATTTTTTAATCTCTTCGCTCCAGCGTGCCGAACGCGCACGCAGCTCGGCGTTACTGAGATTAATACCCTGCCCCTGCGCGAAAAGTTTCGGCGCAATGTCGCGCAGGCTCTCGACCATGTAGAGAATACCATAGTTGTCTTTAAACTCGTCCATGAAGAAAACGTCGAACATCACCGTGTTCGCGCCCGAACCCTGGAGAGATTTCAACTCGTCTGCATAATGTTTCCAGCTAAAGGGATATCCGCCATAGGTTTGCACCGTTTCGGTTTCGATACCCACGATATGAATTGCGGGATGCAAACTCTTCAGGGGAATCTTGACGATCTGGTCGCCCACCTGACCATACTTCTGCGTTTCGGCGGCCATTTTGAAACGCATGTTGATACCAAATTCTTCGAGCGGTTTTAGGATAAAGTCATAACGCTGGTAGATGAAACAGAACCAGCCGGCAATTGAAACCGCAAGGTACATACCCATAAGTTTGTTGCGGTCAAGGCCGAAGAAACCGAGAAAATTCAGCAGAATATAGACAAGACCGATAAAGCCGATCGTCGAAAAGATCAGTATGATGTTATAGCTTTCATGCAGCAAGACGTTGAGCCGCAGGTTATCTTTTGGAGTTATGCCGATACCGATAATGCTCGCAAAACCGAGCGCGCTGACGATATAGAAAATAATCGAGATACGCTTCTTGAGAATAGAGGTATCGAGTTGCATGGCCATGGGCGGCGCTATCAAGCCCGGCAGCGGTGACAACTAAAAAGTTTAGGGAAATTGCTCTGGCCACGGGCTATAGCCCGTGGCCAGAGCGTCTACTTCAGGAGGTCCTCCGCCGTCAGATGATCGGCAGAACGCTCCGTTTCATACTTCAGTATACCCAGCTGGGCATACTTCGGCCGAATACGGTCGCTGAGTAAGCCGATCGCCTTCAGGTTCGGAATCATGCGCGTAAAGAGCTGCTTGCGGAACTCGCTCATCATTTCAGATGTTTCGAGCAGATGCAGCCAGTCCTTACGGCTGATCGACTGGCCATAGAACTCCTCGTGGATTTCGAGGAAGTGGAAGCGGTTTCTGAGCATAATCGCCACTTCGTAAGCCCAGTCTTCGCGCTCGCGGCGTTTCGCTTCAGAAATCTCTTTCGTGAAGTAGTCGCGCAGCGCGACCACACCATAGTGTACGTGGCGGGCTTCGTCAGAGATAACCTGCTTCAGCAGTTGTTTGAGCAACGGCTCTTCGGTGAACTTG
>JAFLED010000103.1 GCA_017302045.1 Spirochaetota bacterium | reverse complement strand
CGTGTTATCGTACACATCGCCGCACCAGCATGTCAGCCTCGTCAACATGAGCGGCGTCTTCGAGGCGCGCTCGGCGGCCGAAGGCGACACGGCGGCGCTCAAATACATCGAAGAGATACGTAAAGCCGACGCACGTAATTTTATCGTCTCGTATCTGATGAGCCCGGTCACGCTCTTCGGCGCGATGCAGGGTTATGTACGCGTCGAAACGAACCAGTTCGATAAAAAATACATCAACCCGACTCAGGCGGTGGATTTACACCGGCTGATGGAGCTGTTTTCTTATGCGATGAGTAAGACGCGTATCCGCAGTTCGCATTTCGATCCCAGTTCGGTCGAGACGCGTGTGGTGAATATTTCGCTCTCGGGATTGTTGCTCGAATTCTCCGACGAGGCGATTTTCCGTTATCTGATGCAGCACCGGCGTATCAAGATGCTGATTCCCGTCATGGGCGACGATCTCGAGCTCTATGGTGAAATTGTGCGCTTTTCGCAGCGCGGCGGCTTCTATTACCTGGGCGTGTTATTTTTTAAGAGCAAGCCCGGCGATATGATCCGCCTCGAGCGTTTTATCCACGAGAACATGCAGTTTCAATTTTTATAAACTCTTAAAAGAGTTAAAGAAATGTAAGGGGCTGTGCCCCTTACCAACCCCCATCGTGCAGGGTTATCCAATCGCGATTTTTCCATGCTCGCCTGTACGTATCCTGACTATGTCTGCGAGTTCAGTGATGAATATTTTACCGTCGCCGATTTTGCCGATGCGGCCGCCTTTGATGATGGCGTCGATGGTAGGTTGCACGAAGTTTTCATTGACCGCGATTTCGATACGTACTTTGGGTAAAAGATTAATTTCATGGAGAACCCCGCGGTATTTTTCATCATAACCGCTTTGCTGGCCGCAGCCGTGTACATTGTTCATTGTCATCTTTGTGACATTGGCTTTGAAGAGTTCGTCTTTCACCTTCTGCAGGCGGTGCGGTTGAATCATGGCCGTAATCAGTTTCATTCTATCCTCGCTTACTTTAAAAAAAAAGCCCGCCGCTCTCTTTTCGGGAGAGCCAGCGGGCTTCTGAGCTATGGGGCCGCAGCCCCAAGGCCTTCTTAGCCTATGGCAGTCTTGCCTTTTTCGCCCGTACGGATACGGATGAATTCGGCCAGTTCGGTGATGAAGATTTTACCATCGCCGATGTTGCCGGTGCGTGCACCGCCGATGATCGCCTTGATTGTCGGTTCAACGAATTCTTCGTTGACCGCGATTTCAATGCGAACTTTCTTGAGGAGATTCACCTCGTGCACGACGCCGCGGTATGACTCGTCATAGCCGCGTTGTTGGCCGCAACCCAGGGCATTCGATACCGTCATTTTTGTGACGTTTGCCTTAAAGAGGGCGTCCTTCACATCCTGCAGTTTGTGAGGTTGAATCATTGCTGTAATAAGTTTCATGATTTTCCCCCTTTTTTATTCTACAAAGGTCTGCAGACCGCCGTAACCTTCCTCGCCGTGCTCTGCAATGTCGAGACCCAGCGATTCGGTTTCAGCGCTTGCCTTGAGGCCGATGGTGAACTTCAGTAAGAAAGCAATCACCACTGTGGCCACGACCGAGATACCGATAGTTAATCCGGCCGCCTTAATGTGCTCGCCCAGAAGGCCGTTCTTGATTACGGCTTCGAGCGCCGGGTTGGCATCCTTGCTGGCGAATACCGCCGTGAGGATAGCACCCAGAGTACCGCCTACGGCGTGAACACCGAAGGTGTCAAGCGCATCGTCGTACCCAAGCCATTTTTTGACATACATGACCGCGAAGAAGGGGACTGCGCCCGCAAGCGCGCCCATGATAACAGCCGAAGTCGGTGTTACAAAGCCCGCAGCCGGAGTGATGACAACGAGACCTGCAACCGCGCCTGAGCAGAAGCCCAGAACTGTCGGGTGGCCTTTGAGAATCCATTCAAGAACCGGCCATACGAAAGCCGCAACTGCAGCTGCAAGCGTTGTCGTTGTAAATGCATTCGAGGCGATGCCGTCGGCAGCGAGAGCTGAACCGGCGTTAAAGCCATACCAGCCTACCCAGAGCATACCGGTACCGATTGCCGTCATCACCATGCTGTGTGGAGCGAATGTTTTCGCGCCATAACCGGTGCGCTTGCCGACGATGAGGCAGAGAATCAGCGCTGACCAGCCCGAAGACATGTGTACTACTGTGCCGCCGGCAAAGTCGATAGCTTTAATGCCCGCTTTGTCGAAGTTACCAAGGCCGTTCATGTATCCGCCGGGACCCCATACCATATGGGCCAGAGGAAAATAAACTGCGAACATCCACAGCGCTACGAAAAGCAGTACGCTGGGGAACTTCATGCGTTCTGCGATGGCACCGACGATAAGAGCCGGAGTGATAATCGCGAACATCATCTGGAACATGGAGAATACGTTATTCGATACCCACTGTGCTCCCTGGCCCACTGCGCTGTCGACACCCTTAAAGAGCGCCATAGCTGTGCCGCCGAGGAATGGGCTGCCTTCAGAGAAAGCAAACGAGTAACCGATTGCCCACCAGAGGATGGTAACGAGACCCGCGATGCCGAAACACTGTGCGACGACGCTGAGTACGTTTTTCGTACGAACGAGACCGCCGTAAAAGAGAGCGAGGCCTGGAAGCGTCATAAAAAGAACGAGCAGAGCTGATGTCATGAGCCACGCATTGTGACCCGGGCCTGCGCCTTCAATTTTAGACTTGGGAGATTTGTCCTCTGCTTTGATCGCCGTATCGTCTTTGACGCGCATGCCGTTATTCATGTACGCCTCGATATCAGCAACACGTTGCTCGAGGGTTAACTCCTTTTCTTTCGCCTTCGGTTTGTCCTGTGCCTGAACCCCGCCGGCAAACGAGGCCAGCAGAACCATGCTTACCAGAAAAATCGAGAGTTTTCTGATCTTCATAAATCCTCCAAAAAAAAATTTTCAGCCTCACCCGGGTTGCCCGTACGATGCGGCACGTGCGCTATGCAAGCAAGTTTGGTGCCATTATTTTGAGGGGGTATTTCGTGCGCCTTTCATGCAAAAAAGCGGATTTCCGCCTCTGCTCTTTATTATTGACAAAGTCCCGGTTATTCCTAGCATTCACCATGCGCTTTTCTCCGACCGTCCGATATTCCACTACACTGGCAACGCTTCTTTTCATATTGCTGTCGTCTGTCGCCTGCCGCAAACGCGGCGGCGTCGAGCTCGGCATGGGGCTTGTGCAGGCGGTGCGCGACGGCTCGGCGGGTGAGGTACGCGATTTTATCAAATCCGGTGCGTCGCTCAATGCCCGCGACGAGAACGGTGAAATTCTGTGGCGTGTTGCGCTCGAACATTATAACAAAGCAGTGTGGGAAGTCCTCACCGAAAACAATATCGATCTCACGCAACCCGATTCGACCGGAAGTTTTGCGCTGCATGTCGCCAGCGTGAATGGTCTCGCCGACGCGTCGGAGCGGATTCTTAAACTCAATGCAGGCAAACTACAGCTGAACGCGAGCGGCGATACTGCCGTGATCGCGGCCGCGCGTTACGGTATGGAGCACACGCTCAAGGCCATGGCCGGTTATTTTCATGAAGCAAATGAGCGCAACAAGATCGGCGATACGGCTCTTATCGAATCGGCACGTTCGGGCAACATTAAGGCGGTCGAACTGATTCTGAAATACAAGCCGATGATTCCGCTCGCGAATTATTTCGGGCAGACTGCGGTGTCGCAGGCGCGTTATTATTATTTTATGGATATTGTGCGCCTGCTCGAGGGTTTTGGCGCTGAGAACCCCGAAGCGAGTAAAGAGCTGCTGATCGCGGCGCGCGAGAAAAATTTGCCCAAAGCGCAGGGCGCGGTCGGCCGCGGCGCGAATGTGAATGTCGTCGACGAGAAAGGTTATTCGCCGCTGTCGTATTCGGTCGAGCTGGGCGACGCGCCGATGATAGAGTTTTTGCGCAGTAAGGGGGCGATGAACGCGCTCGCAAGCCGCCGCCTGCTTTTGGCGATCCGCAACGACAGCGTCGATGTCTTTAACACCGCACTCAACGAATACGCCGACCCGAATTATACAGACAAAGATCTGCAGACGCCGCTCCTCATCGCTTCGGCTTTCGGCAATTACGAGATGGTGAAATCACTACTCGACCGCGGGGCGCAGGTACAGGCGCGCGATAAAGACGGTTATTCGGCGGTCTTTTATGCCGCACAAGAGAACCGCGTTAAGATTCTCGACGAACTCATCAGCCGTAAGGCAGACCTCTCGCGCAAAAATAATTTCGGATATACCCCTCTGATTCTCGCCGCGGCTAAAGGGCATGTCGAAGCGGTGCGGCGTCTTGTCGACGCGCGCGTCGATGTGAACGCGACGGCCGACAACGGCGGTACCGCGGCGTATTGGGCTGCGATCAAAGATTATGACGAAGTCGTGAAGATTCTTGTTTCGGCGGGGGCGGTCGATCCCAAGAATAACAAAGAGCTCGTGATGGCGGCACGCACCAATGATGTCGAACGTGCGACGCGCGCGTTGCAGGCGAATATCAATATCGACCTCAAGAATGAAGACGGCTATACAGCGCTCATGTATGCGGTGAACTCGGGTTCGACCGATGTTGCGAAGGTGCTGCTCGATAACCGTGCGCGCATCAACCTGCAAGACCGCGACGGCTATTCGGCCCTCATGATCGCGGCTTTTCGCGGTAACGCCGAAATGATGGATTTTATTCTCGGCTATAAACCCGACGTGAATCTGCGCCACCGCAGCGGCCGTACGGCGCTCATTATGGCGACCTGGAAGGGCACGACCCCCATGGTCGAGCGACTCATTAAGGCCGGCGCCCGCGTCAATGAACAGGATCTCGACGGCTGGACGGCGCTGATGTTCGCGGCACACGAGGGCAGCATGGATAAGGTCGCCGTACTCACCAATGCCCGGGCGCTCGCCAAAATAAAGAACAAAAAAGGCCAAACCGCGCAAGACCTGGCCGAAGACCGCAACGCCGCCGATGTCGCGGCCTTTTTAGCCGAGAGAAAGGCTTAAAGGAGGGGGCCGGTTTGGCCGTTAATCTAGAGTAGCGGCCTAAGGGAAAAATCCGCCGCTACGGGAAAAACGCAATGTTGAAAAAGAAGCTGCTTATATTCGCATCTCTGGCCGTGACGGGCGTCTTTGGCGTGCTGTGGGCGCAGAAAATCATCGACCCGCAGGTCATCGCCCAGCAAGAAGAGCAAAAGAAAAGGGCCGACGATTCGGGTTATGCGGATATCGAAATCGACAACCTGCACCGTGAAATCGCCATGCTGGCCCCGAAAGCGGCGCCGCGTATGACCAAAGAGCAGGATGGCGGGCTGAGCCTCGAGGTCGCTTCGGGTGAATCCATCAAAACCATTTCTCTGCGGTATCTTTATAACGGGCGTATTGTACTTTATCCCACGGGCGATGCCAAAGCGCCCAAACTGACCAAGATCAAGCTGGTTTTTGAGCGCACTAATCCTTTCGGTAAAGAGTATAAAAGAGAGAAGCGTGAAGTTCTGAACAGCACGCCGCTCTTCTTTGACAATCCCGAACAAAAAGAGGGCGCGGCGCGCGTAGAACCCAAGGTCGACCGTAACGACGACATGGTGCTGACCTATTACGAATCGGAGTTCGACGCGCGCGGTCAAGAGACCTTCAAAGAGAAAGAAAAGGTCGAATTGAAGACCATCCCTTTCTATGAAAAGAAAATCGATTTTGTCGAAACATACAAAAAATATCTGCGCCGCACTGCGAAATCGCTGCGTTTTACGGTAGAGGCGATCGAAATAACCCAGAAGAAGAAGCTCAGAGACCTGTTCGAGCTTAAATAAAGCATGGTACAGCAACGTACCAGGGTTCGCGCGGTTTCAGGTTCCCCGGAAGAGGGCCGTTAGCGCGAACGATGAGCCACGCATTCGAACATGCGTGCCGGCGTTGCGCGAGAAGTTTTTCGCCTAACGTCGATTTAGAAGTTTTTGCGGTTCTCACCGCAGTTTGTCCGTATTGCGGGTTTAACCACGGTTACGATAACCGCGAGGGGCAGATTCTTCGCCTCGTCTCCGAAAAATACGGCGCTTTGCGCGCCGAAAAGCGCGAAGAAGTTGCCGCTCCTGCGGCGCCAGTGGAAACCCATTACGAAGCCCCCGCGCGTTCGTTTTTTGCGCCCCCCGCTGCCGAAGAAAAGCCCATTGTCGCCGAGACCGTTGCCGCCGAAATTACTCCGCCTCCCGAAGCGGAACCGGCTTACGAAGAACATCCGTACCAGAAATACGAGGCACCCGAGTTTGTCGAAGCCACGGCCGTTGTCAAAGAGACGGCGCCGCGATGGCATCAGCGTGCGCGCGAAAAAATCGCTATCGGAAAAGATTTTCTCTCGCACCTGAGCCCGCGGCGTTATCTGGTTGCGGCGGCGATCGCCACCATCGCCTTCGTGGGTACGATTCTCGTCATGCAGGCTATTCCGGTTTCTTCTGAAGAAGCGCGGCAGGCTGTCGCGTCGCTCAAGGCCCGGCAGGCCGACGTCGTGCTCGACCGCAACGGGCATGAACTCAATAAGCTCGGGGTATCGCAATCCGATAAGGCCGAGCTGTCGGAGTTCCACAAGTGGCAGCTCGACGCCTTACTTTTCGCCGAGGACCGTAAATTCTACGAGCACCACGGCGTGCAGTACAGTTCGATTCTGCGCGCGATTCTGAATAATGCGCTGCGCCTCAGGTATGCGCAGGGCGCTTCGACGATTACGCAGCAGTTGGCGCGCATTATACTGCAAAACCGCAAGAAAAGTATTTTCCGCAAACTTACCGAGGTGCGCCTCGCGCGTGCGCTCGAGGTTATTCTGTCTAAACAGAAGATACTCGATCTCTATGTGAACAATGTCTATCTGGGTCACGGTAATTATTCTTTCGCTTCTGCGGCCAAGTTCTACTACAACAGGAGTATCCGCGATCTGACCGCGAACGAGTTTTTATCGATTGTGGCGCTGATTCCGTCGCCCGAAAAATTTTCGCCGCTCAAGAATAACCGCCGCCTTCTGGTGCGCATGCAGAATCTTTACGACGGTATGACCGCGGCGGGTATTCTCCAGGTTTCTCCCGCCGCCTGGCAAAAGGGGATGGACTCTGTCACGGAACAGTCCGGCCGTTTTGCGAGCGAGACCGCGTTCGGTGAGAAGTCGCGCTCTGGTCTTTGGCCCGCGCAGTTTGCGCGCGATTTTCTCATGCAACGCAAGATTCTTTTCGCCGAGAACCAGAACTCCGCCCGCGTTTACACCACGATCGACGGTGAACTGCAAGAGAGAGCCGAAGCACTTGTGCAAAAGCATCTCGAGCGCGGGCGCAAGAACTTTCGGGGTGTTTTAAAGAGCGAAG
The DNA here is from genome assembly GCA_017302045.1 of Spirochaetota bacterium. GTDB lineage: Bacteria > Spirochaetota > Leptospiria > Turneriellales > Turneriellaceae > Turneriella. The sequence goes on along the minus strand of JAFLED010000103.1, from coordinate 4,650 downwards.
ACTCGGATGAAATACGTCTGAAAACCCGGCTGCGCCGCGCAGCTTATGATTCGGGACTCATGCTTGAACTCGCGGGTCTGGGCGTTGCGCGCGAAGCCGAACCACAATTACAGGCCGCGCTCATCGCCATGTCCCCGCGCACCGGCGAAATACTGGCGATGGTCGGCGGCGATAGTTTTGAAAGCAAAAACCAGCTCAACCGCACGGTACAGATGCGGCGGCAGACGGGTTCTGCGATTAAACCTTTTATCTATGCGAAGGCGACGAGCCTGCATCTGATTCACGCTGCAAGCCTCATCGACGATACACCGTATGTTGTCGGTTCGGGTTCAAAGGTCTGGGCGCCCGAAAATATCAATGGCGGTTTCGAAGGCCCGATGCCTGCGCGCGACGCGCTCGCCAAGTCGCGCAATATTCCCGCGATACGTGTCGGCCGCCTGATCGGCCGCGACGGTGTCACCGAGCTGTTTTCGGAATTCTTTTTCCAGAGCGAAAATGCGCTCAACGAAAGATTCCGGTACGACGAAACCGTAGCGATCGGTACGATCTCGCTGTCGCCGCTCGAGATGGCGCGGGCTTTTTCGGTCTTCGCCAATAACGGTTTTTTAAACGATCCGATCTTGATCACGCGCGTCGAAGGCCATGAAAAAGTCATGGATCTGCGCAAAACCCATGCCGATCAGCTGGGTCTGACAGCCGCAGCCAAAGAACGCCTGCTGTCTGCAGCCGAAACCGCGCTGATGGTTTCGTTGCTGAAAAGTTCGGGCAAAAATTCGGGCAGCGGGCTGCCAGGTGTCATCGGCAAAACCGGCACGTCTTCAGAGTCGCGCGATCTCTGGTTTGTCGGCGGCGGCAAAGAGATCGTCGTCGCCGTCTGGTTCGGTTTCGACGACATGCGTTATTCGATACCCGGCGCGACCGGCTCGGCGCTTGCCTCAAAACTCGCCGGCGAATTTTTAGGTCAGGATTTTACACCCGTCGATTTTAAAATGCAGCCCGGCATGGTGCGTATGCGTGTCTGCCCGCTTTCGGGTAAAATCGCCTCTGAAGGTTGTTCGCATGCACGCAGCGAGATTTTTCTCAGCGGGGTTTTGCCCGAGGGCGAATGCCTGCACGGCAGTGGCGGTGGCGCGGCCGGCGAAGCCGATTTTATGGCTGTGATGGGTGATTCGCAATTCCGGTGAATCGGGTCATTCGTTGTCTCTGCGCGGGCTTTTTTCTGTTCATAAACTTTGCTCTCTTCGCGGCGCCTTCTCTTTATCGGCGTGCTCAAGATCTCGCCGAAGACGACCCGCGCGAAGCCGAGGCGTTGTTCGTGCAGTTCATTCAACAGAGCGGCGATGCGAAGATAAAACGCGCAGCGGCGCATGAGTTATTCACTCTGCGCCTGAAACAGGGCAGATTAAAAGAAGCCTTTTTTCAGGGTAGTTCGGGTTCTTTTCGCAGACGTTTTCTGTCTGCGGTAGAAGAAGGATTAAAACTTGCGGAGAGCGCGGCGCGCCGTCTGGTTGCGGCATTGCGCAGGGAGTGCGAGGCGGCAGAGCAGGGCGACGCAGCGGCGATCGGCGCTCTGCTCGATAAACACCGGTACCCTCCGGCGGCATACGATTTTTCTGTTTCGGTACTCGAACGCTGCAAAGTACCCGAGCCGCTCGCTGTTTTCCCGGAATTTGACGCAGCTGCGCAGCAACCCGAGGTACGCGCAATACAGCTTGCGCTGATGGAGATCCGCGAAACCCTCGCGGGCGATGATATTGAAGAGGCCGCGGCGTTGTCGAAAGCCGTACGCGAGAGTGTGGCGCGCCTGCCCGAGGCTGCCACCGCCTGGGCATTACAGTTCGATTTTATCGAAGCGCGCCTTGCTGCAAAAAAAGAAGATTTTACAGCTGTGAAAGAGCGCTGCGCGGCTATCGAAAAGAAAAAACCACCGCGTTCGCTTAAATACGCCTGCCGTTCGCTCACGGCGTACGCGCTGATGCGTGAAGAGCAGTACAGCGAAGCGTATGCCCGGCTTGTGAATCTGAAAATTGCCCCTGCGGAAATAGATAACCGCCTGTTGCGGCTCACGGCCGCTGTCGCTGCTGGTGAGGCCCCGGCAGATAAACTCCGGAAGTTTTTAAAAAGGCGCTCGTATAGAGAGTGTGCGGCTGTTTTGCGCGGCCTCGCGCATGCGGTGCTTGAGTCGCAGACCGCAAATAGGTAGTGACACGCTGCCGGGGCATTTCATCCCATTCACATGGCAAAGGCGAAAAAGCCCGGTATCGTCGGGCGCACGAAAGACTTTATTCTCGATACGCTTTCGGGAGATTTCGACGAGACGGTTAAATTCAGAAAACGCCTGCAAACATCGATACGCTTCGGCATCGCCGCGGTAAATAAGTTTTTCGACGACGATGTACTGGCGCGCGCGGCGTCGATCAGCTACGCGATCGTCGTGAGTTTCGTGCCGACGCTCGTTGTTGTTATGATGCTTGGGTCGCGCTTTATCAACATCGAAGAATATTTCGAACAGCTGCACAATATGGTGCGGATGAGCGGTATGCAGTTCGATGTGCAGCCTTATTTTAATGTCATCCGCGACCTTCTGAAAAATGCCGGCGCGATCGGCGGTATTGGTTTGCTCGTGCTGATGTTTTCGGCGACGAGCGTGCTGAGAACAACCGAAGAATCGATTAACCGAATCTGGCGCGTCGACCGCCGCCGGCCCATCGTGCAAAAAATCGCCGGTTTTATGATGGTCACGATTTTCGGACCGATACTGCTGGGTGTCGGTATTAGTTCGGCGCAGTGGGTCGTCCGCCAGTTTGCGTCGCCCAATATAAACCAGGTGAAGGTGGTAGGCGATACCATACAGCTTTTGGGCGATCAGCACCTTTTTCTGGTGCAGAACGAAAAGGGAAAACCCTTCAGAGAAAAAAATATCCTGAAACTAACCGACTTCACCACCGAAAACGATGCGATTGTCTATGATGCCGAGAGCAATAAAATTCTTCCGGCAGATACGAAAGAGATGTATGACCAGGCTCCGCGGGCGACGCGTAAGGTTCTGCGCGACTCGGTTTTCAGCGATTATGCCAAAATTGGCAGTCGCGAATTTATCACGACCGAAAACGGCATTCTTGCTAGCAGCAAAGACAACGGCGAGACGTATCACCTGCGCAAATTTTATAAGACGAAAGGCGATTTCGTGCAGGAAGTCACGTTCAATCGTATCCAGTTTATTAACGATAAACAGGGAATAATCATCGGCGATGATGGCCTCATTTTACGCACGCTAAACGGCGGTAATAGCTGGCAACCGGCTTATCAGCCCGGCGTAACAGGTAAGCTGATCGAGTTTGCACCAATACGTCCGGGGTCATTTGTGATCCTCGGCGAAGAGAATACGGCCCTCATCACTGAAGATGCGGGCGAGACCTTCAAGCCCTATACGGAACTTCTGCAAGCTGTAGGTACCCGCAAAGTGACATTCAAAGGCCTCGCGATCGCCGACCGTGCGGGTTATGTTGTAGGGGAAGAGGGCGTGCTGTTGGTGACGCGCGACCGCGGCCAAACCTGGAAACCGATGCATATGCTGCCGAGCATGTTCTTTGAAGATGTTGCCGTCGCCCCCGATGGGACGGCGGTCGCGGTGGGTTATGACGGTCTCATCCGTTATTCGGAATTTTTGCCCGACGGTTCAATTCAATGGCACCAGGGAAAAAGCGACAGCGGCGTGAATTTTCATGCGGTTCGCTATTACGCCAAAGAAAATCGCTTCGTGATTGGCGGCGATTATTATCATCTGCTCGCGCACCAAGTCACCGCCGATAAACATCCCGATGGCAGGGAATTTTCGATTATTCAAAAAGCCCCGTTCTGGCGGCGTTTAGTTTCGGCGCTGGGGAATGTGCTGATTCCGTTCTTTGTGATATTTATTTTGTTCTTTCTCGTTTATAAGATAATCCCTTATACCAATGTCGGCTTTAAGGCGGCGACCGTCGGGGCGGCAGTCACGTCGATCTCGTGGGTGATCTTTTTATTGCTCTATAAATATTACGTGCTGAATTTTTCAAAGGGTACAGCCGCGCTTTATGGTACGCTGGCCTTAGTTCCATTAAGCCTATTGCTGCTTTATGTTTCGGCGCTGATCGTGTTGATCGGCGCCGAAATTGCATTCTTCGTGCAGTACCCGCAGCTGTTTCGGATGGATCATCAGTCGACGATGGCCGAGCGCCAGAAACGCCAGCTATGGTATGGCCTGAGTCTCTTGCACAAGCTGACCGACAGCTTCAACAAGGGTAAGAACGATTGCAGTACCGATGCCCTGATCAGTCATTGTAACGGCGACCAGGAGGAGTTCAAATTTATCACCGACCGGCTCATCGAGAAGGGATACATTACCCAGACAGATAACCATATGTGGTTGCTGACGATGAATCCTGATCTGATACAGGTAGGCGAGCTCGTCGCGGCGCTCGACCCGTCCGACTACTCGATTCCGCAGTACGACGCGCGTAATCCCTTCATGCGTTCGGTACGGGGTTATCTCGACGATTTGGCTGCAACCCGGGGCAAGGTCTTCAAGAAGGTGCGCTTCTCAGACCTGATGGGCGGAAAATAGCCGGGAATCCCCACGGCTATTTTCACTTTCCCTGCGGCGAAAACCGG
>JAFLED010000102.1 GCA_017302045.1 Spirochaetota bacterium | reverse complement strand
CGGCGATCGGTTCGGGCAGAATGTTGAGTAAGAGCTGGTCTGACTGACGGCGCGCGCTTTCAAGGTCGGTCTCTGCCTTGAGATTACCCCAGTAGAAAAACAGGCATTGCAGGCCGAGCAGCGAAAAAACCGAGCCCGACGAAATGTAGTTGATGATCGTCGCCGTGTTGGGCGAGATTTTGACAATAGGATCGATATACGCGTTGATATATTGCACGAGCAGGTATTCGGCCGTCAGTACCGCGAGCGCCGGCACAATCAGTATCTTCTGGTATCGGTCGACGACGAAAAAAATACCTACGAAGGCGGCGAAGAAAAACTGATCGAGGCCCGCGCTTTTACCGAAAATGACACAGATCGAAAACAACTGCATCAATACGGCGGCGAAAAACAACAGTTTTGCCAGCGTATGCACTTTCAGAAAATTCAGAAAAATGACGCCCGCATACGCGGCGAGAAATATCAGCGAGCCCGAAAGAATCAGCGGATCGACATCGACCTGCAGATAAAGATAAATGAACGGATAGGGGAGCGTAATCGCAATCACGATCAGCGCATAGACATTCGTATTCACGACATAACGCCGCCGGTGCGCGTCGAGGTCGGCACCGGCATTCACCAGGGAGCGCAGCGCGGAGAACATTCGCGATCGCTCCGCTTTGGTGCGTCGCGTCAAGTGGATTGCGTCTACACCCTTTTTCGGCAATACGGGCGGATTGTGTGCATTTTTTCCTTGCTCGTCTGCCCTTGAGTGTCAGATTGCCAATCCGATGGCAACGCCCGCCGAGCAGCAATTTCAGGTCATTGAAGAAAAGGCGCAGACCTATACCTTTTTTAAAATCATCGGTGCGATGAACTCGCAGAATACGCATGAGGTGCGCCGCAAGTTTCTCGATGCCGCTACCAAAAATCATGTGCTGCTCGATCTCAGCGAAGTCGAACTGATCGTTTCGACGGGCATTGGTCTTTTATTCGAGATGAGCGAACAACTTTCGCGCAGCGGCAAAAAACTGGCGCTGATTCAACCCTCGGCCCGCGTACAACAGGTAATCAGTATGACCGGGTTTACCGAAATGTTCTCATACGCGCAGTCGCGCATCGCCGCCGAAAAACTTCTGGGTTAAAACACCCGGGCGGCCGCACTGACGGAGCAACCATGGCAGAATCAAAAAAACTTTTCAGCAAAGACAATAAGCCTGGAGACAAGTTCAACTACGCGCGCAAGCTGTTTCACCTGATCGGGCTTATTATTCCTTTCGGTTATTTTTTTAACGTGCTCGACGGTATCAGCCCGTGGAAGTTCAAAGAAACGACACGCTCGATTATTTTCTGGATTACCGGCATCGTTACCATTCTGTTTTTAATCATCGAGTTTTTGCGTTTTCGTTTTAAATTCTGGCAAGACCTCTTTTTGAAAGTCGCAGGCCCGATGCTCAAGGGTAAGGAAGCCGATAAGATGCACGGCAGTGTGCCTTACATTCTCGCGCTCTGTCTTGTCGTCGGTTTTTTTCCGCGCGAGATTACCATTCTTTCGATCTTGTTTCTCACCTTTGGCGATCCGGCCGCGGCGCTGGTGGGTGGTAAATTTGGTACGATTCGGTTTTATAATGGCAAGAGTTTGCAGGGCACGCTCGGCGGCATGGCCGGGGCGTTTCTGGCGGGCCTCGTCTTTTTATTGCTTATTTCTATTGCCCAGATTCCGTCGGACTATGTGCTGTGGGATACCCACGGCATTCGTCTCGAAAACTGGGTAACTCTTATCATCGGCGCCATCACAGCGCTGCTCATCGAGTTTGTCAGCCATGAGGGTCTGCTCGACGACAACCTGACGATTCCGGTGGGTTCTTCGCTCTTTATGATCGCAGCGCATGCGTTGCTTTCCGGGCACAACCTCGGTACGTATTTTTACCACGCCCTCGATCTGATTCGCACCCTGCAATGAGTACGGCGTCCCGCGGCCTTTTCGAAGAGACGCTGACGCCACTGTTGCGGCTGAAAAATCCAGAAGACTTACGCGATGGTGTCTTCACGCCGCGCGAACGCGGCGAACCCCTGCCGGCAAAGCCGTTGCAGCCGGCTGGTCTCATCGCGCGTATCGGCCAGAACATCCGCGCCGACGCAGCGCGCCTCGCAGCCGGGTTTTTGCCCCCGGTTGCCGGTTTGCAAACAGAGGGAGATCCCACCGAAATCTTTCTTCACTCTAGCGCGCTGGTCTCGCGTTACGCGGTGCTCGACGCGACCGAGGGCCCGATCGTTATCGACGCCGATGCCCGCATCGGCGCGCTCTGTCTCGTTAAAGGCCCCGCCTATATCGGAAAAAAAACGCGTCTCGATAATTGCCAATGGAGCAACGCCATTGCCGGCACCGATTGCCGCCTCGGCGGAGAGATTGCCGATACGATCATCGGTGACTTCAGCAACAAACATCACGAGGGTTTTCTCGGGCATTCGCTGGTCGGCGACTGGGTGAACCTGGGTGCCCTGACAACGACGTCTGATCTCAAAAATAACTACGGCGAAGTGCGGCTTCAGTTTCGCGAGAGCAGGTTTCCCGCGGGTACGATTAAATTCGGTTCTATTATCGGCGACTATGCTAAGACGGCGATCGGCACAATGTTGGGCACCGGTTCGGTTATCGACGTGGGCGCGAATCTTTTCGGTCTTTCGCACCGCTCGGGTTATTTTCGGCCGTTCTTGTGGGGTGAAACGAAAATCTACGACCGGACTAAGTTCATCGAAGATGCGGCGCGCATGATGCAGCGCCGTGGACAGCAAGTCACGCCCGAGCTGGAAAAGAAATTACGGGCGATTTAACTCCACTCCGGCCGCTCTCCCGGGGAGCGGAGAGGGCCGGTGCAGAATTATTTATACATCTCTTCGATCTGTTTCGCGTACTTATCGAAGACAACGTTGCGCCGTACTTTCAGGGTCTGCGTCAGTTCGTCGCCAACCTTAAACTCGTCGGGTATGACCGCAAACGTCGTTACCTTTTCGAAGTTCTTGAATCCGGCTTTTTCAGAAACACGTTCTTTGATCTCCGTTTTGAAGAGTTTCTGAATCTCGGCGTTAACCGGCCAGTCGCGCATTTCTGCCGGCAGCGAAATTTTCTTCTCTGTGGCATACTTCTGCACCGCTTCTTTGGCGGGCACGATAAGAGCTCCGAGCGTTTTCTTGTCCTGGCCGACGACAACAATCTGGTGGATGTATTCGCTCTGGATCAGCGTGTCTTCGATCGGCTGCGGCTCGACGTTTTCACCGCCAAAGAGCACAATCGTGTCTTTGGCACGGCCGGCAAATTTGAGCTCGCCGTTGGCCGTATAGACGAGAATATCTCCCGAATTCAGCCAGCCGTCTTTCAGTACTTCTTTTGTTTTCTGCTCTTCTTTATAGTAGCCCTTCATGATATGCGGGCCATAATGCCAGCAAACACCTTTGGTGTTCGGCTTCGTTACTTCGTTACCCTGCTCATCGAGCAGCTTCACTTTTGTGCCCGCGATCGTTTTGCCGACGGTACCAATCACTGTTCCGGGGTAAGTGCGGCGGCAAGTGACGCCGCCTGTTTCTGTCATACCATAAGTTTCTACGATGGCTATGCCAATGGAGTAAAAGAAACGGTCGATGTGCTCGGGTAAAGCGCCTGCGCCGGAAAGGGCAAATTCGACACGACCACCGACGCCTTTACGCACTTTACCCAAGATGACCTGCGCCAGAAGGTTTGGTACCAGCAACCAGATCATCGCTAACAAGGCCAGAGGGCGGCGAAACAGGTGATAAAAAACCGAAGGCTTTTCGAGACGGTATTTACGGTTGGCGAGAATATCTTTTTCGATAGAGAAGTGCATCGCGGCCCAGCGTGAAAAATTAAACAGCCCGCGCGCAATGGGCGAGGCTTTTTTCACGTTGTCCATAACGCGGTTGTAAAGGCTTTCCCAGACGCGCGGCACCGAAAGCAAGAAGGTTGGGCGCGCTTCGGCGAGATCTTTGGCGAGCGTCGCCACGCCGGTAAAAGCGATCGCACAGCCTTTCGTGAGAGCTACAGATTCGATGAGGCGCTCGGCCACATGCCACGGTGGCAGAAAGCCCATGGTCACACCATTGGGTTTGAAATTGATGCCGTCGCCGACATGCGAAATCTCCCAGGTGAGCGATTTGTTCGAGTGCATGACACCTTTGGGATTTCCCGTAGTGCCTGAAGTATAGATGATCGTCACGAGATCTTCTTCGCCGACAGAGTTGCCGAGCTCGGCATAACGGTTGGGCTGCGCCGCGTGAACACTTTTACCGCTTGCGATAATTTCATCGAGCGCATAAACTTTAATGTGCGGCGGCACCTGCGGTTTCGCGGCGTTCACAAAGATAATGGTTTTGAGATTGGTAAAATCGGCAAGGTTGGCCGAGATGCTGTTGAAGACTTTTTCATTGTCGAGTATGATGATCGGGCAGTCGGCATGTTTAAAAATGTAAAGCAGCTCTTGCTGCGTCGCGTCGGTGCCGCGCGGTACGTCAACGCCACCGACGGTGGTGATACCCATGCTCACCGGTAACCAGACCGGGCCGACGTCGGCGATAAAACCAACTTTATCGCCGCGCTTCAGGCCAATGGCATCGAGCCCCAGACCGATCGCGCGCGCTTTTTCAAAAAATTCCTGGTGTGTTACTTTCTTGTAGGGATCGTTTTTTTCGGGTCGGTACATCTGCGCCACCGAATTCGGATGGTCTTTCAGCGCCGTGGTCAGCAGTTCGTACATTGTATATTTGCTTAAATTTGCCATCGGCGCAACTGCAACATACGAACAGTGCCGCAACCGAAATCTTGCTGCGGTCGTTGCGCGCCGCATCAGCCTGTTTCGCGGCTTTTGCTTTTCTGCTGTATCGCGCGTTGCAAATTTTCTTTTCGACGCATGGAAATCCGGGGCGCAAAAGCCATCGTCACCGGCGGTGCCTCGGGCATTGGGCGTAGTCTCGCACTTGCCCTCGCGCGTGAGGGGGCATCCGTCACAATTACCGACATAAACGAAGAAAAGTTAACAAACGTTCTTCATGAGTTGCGTCAATGCGCGTCGATCACACGCGCGAAGATGAAAACCGCAAATTCTTGGCTGATTACCAGGCCCAGCACGGTACGCCCGGCATTCTCTGTCTGAATGTGGGTGTTGGGCTTGGGGCACCCATCGAAAAGATGACATTCGACGACTGGCGCTGGATCATCGACCGCAATCTTTGGGCAAATATTTTTATGGCGCAGCTTTTTATACCGGAGATGATTCAACGCGCAAAACCCGGCCACGTACTGATTACCAGCAGTGTCGCGGGTCTCGTACCTGCGCCTGCGATGAGCGCTTATTGTATGACGAAATACGCAATGCCCGGGTTTGCCGAGTCGCTGCGGCTTGAACTGCATAAACACGAGATCGGTGTCAGCGCCCTGTGCCCGGGCATCGTCAATACGAACATCATCCATGCCGGGCGGATGAAAACTTCGGAAAGTTCGGCAGTGCAGGGCATTGCTGACTTCTATGCGCAGCGCGGCGTCTCTCCCGATCGTATTGCAAAAGATGCACTGAAAGCCATCCGCCGGAATATTGCCATTATGCCGTCGGCCGAAGACGCGCAGCTCATGTACCTCACAAAAAAACTCGCCCCCGAGACGCTCGATTTTACCGTCTCGCGCCTGTGGAAATGGGGACTCATGAAAGGTATCAGCGGCTGATGACGGGCAGCGGGCGTTTCGTGGTTTTCGAAGGCATCGATGGCAGCGGCAAGAGCACCGCGGTCGAAGAAATTCAAAAGCGCCTCGCCGCGCGCGGCGTGAAGACGGTTTGCCTGCGCGAGCCTACCGAAAAGACCGATGCGTCGCGTGAAATACGCCGCATCTTGCGTACCGCGCGAGAGATCGACGCGCGTATCAGCCGCGAACTCTTAGAGCTCTTTCTCATCGATCGTCTCTGGGACATCGAAAAACAAATCAAACCGGCGCTGAACTCGGGCGCCGTCGTGTTACTCGATCGTTATTATCTTTCGACAGCGGCATACCAGGCCGCCTCGGTGGCCGAAACGCAGAAAATCATGGCGGATTACCTCGGCGACGAGCGCATTTTGACTCCCGACGCGGTTATCTTTCTGAATCTGCCGGTAAAAACGGCGCTAGAGCGGCTTGCGGGCCGCACCGCGCTCGATGTCTTCGAGAGCGAGACGAAACTCACTCGTATCGCCGAACGATATGCGGCCGCCATCGCTGCCTTTCGCCGCGACCGCCCCGGCGCGGGCGTCATTGAAAAGACGGGTTCCCTGACAGCCGCTGATTTTGATGCCCTGAGCGAGGTTATTGCAGCGTGAAAAATATTCTGGTGATTCGCCTGAGCGCGATCGGCGACGTTTTGCTCACCACCCCGGTGCTGGCCCGGCTCAGAAAAATGTATCCCGCCGCGCGCATTCACTTTCTCGTTAAAGAAAGATATACCGACTTCATCGCCGCCTCGCCCGATGTCGACGAGCTGATTACCTGGAAAACGGGTGAAGGTATCTTAGATGTGAAAAAAAAACTTTCGGGGCTCGGCGTCGACTTCGATCTGTTGCTCGATTTGCAAAGTAATCTCAAGACGCGTATCTTGTCTCTCTTAGTGCCGGCCACTTTGCGCAGGCGGTACCATAAGCCCTATCTCGATCGCCTGCTGCTCGTCTATCTGAAGAAAAACCGTTATAAAGAGAAAAAGAAAATCAGCGAGCGATACCTCGACGCATTACAAGACGCAGATGCGGCACCGCTTACCGAAACCGTCACCCTGAAACGTGGCAAGCTCTTAAAACCACTCACCCGTTTCGCGGCGGACTCCGTTCTTATCGCCCCTGGCGCGCGTTGGGCGACGAAACGCTGGCCGGCTGAGTATTTCGTCTCGCTGGCTTCGAAAATTCTCGAGAAACACCCGGGTAAGAAAATTATCTGGTTGGGCGGGCCCGATGAAAAAGAACTCTTTGAATTTTTCTCGAAGCACCCGTATCTCGGTCGCCATGCAAAACGGATGCTGTTTCTCGTCGACCAGCTCGACGTCACTCAAATGGCCGCGCTGGCAGATATCGTCGTGGCGATCGTCTGCAACGACAGCGGCCTGATGCATTTGCTTTCCACTGCCAAAACACCGCTCATTGCCCTGTTTCTGAGTACCGTCGAAGAATTCGGTTTTTTCCCCTTGGGTGGTAAGGCGCAGGTGCTCTATGCGCGGGATATCCCGTGCCGGCCCTGCAATCACAAAGGTCTCGACGCATGTCCCAAAAAACATTTTCGCTGCGGTCGCGAACTCACAGCAGATCAGGTTTATGGTGAAGTTGTAAAACACCTGCGCAGCAACGCGGCGCCGCAGGTTGAAGCGTCACTCGACGAGGTTTAACCCCCGCCTCAACGCCGCATAAAGTTCGGCCTGATTGATGGGCTTTGTCACGATATCGTTCATGCCCGCGGCAAAAACTTTCTTGCGCGTCTCACTGAGTACATCGGCCGTGAGGGCAATGATGGGTACCGTCGATTTTTTCTTGTCTTCAAGCACGCGTATATTCTCGCAGGCTTCGATGCCGTCCATGAAGGGCATTTGTAAATCCATGAGAATCAGATCATAGTGGTTTTTTTGTGTTTCGCCGAGCGCTTTGAGGCCGTTTTCAACGATCTGTATGTCGGCGTTCCAGGATTCGAGCAGGGTTTGAACGAGAATCTGGTTTACGTCGTTGTCTTCGGCGACGAGAATTTTCGCGCGCCTTAAATCGCGCTGCACGCCTTTTTCGTGGGCTGCGGCAGTCTCGCCCTTTTCAAACCACATATCGACGGTGAAAAGCGCACCTTTACCGGCGCTGCTCATGACAGAGATCGACCCTCCCTGCATTTCGACGAGATGTTTTGTAATGGCGAGCCCCAAACCCGTGCCACCGTAACGCACCGCCGTCTCTTTCGATACCGGCGAAAAACTGTCGAAGAGATAGGGCAGCTTTTCGCCGGGAATACCAATACCCGTATCTTCAACCTCGAAACATAGCCGGTAACCCGTCGCGCTTTCGTCGAGCATGCGGATGCGCATTTCGACATACCCTTTATGCGTGAATTTCATCGCATTACCGACCAGATTCAGTAAAATCTGGCTGAGTCGTGCGGGGTCGCCCCGCAGGTGCCGGGGCAGGTTGGCATCAGGCACCAGGCGCGTTTCAATACCCTTACCCTGGTGGCCGTAAAATTCCGCAGTCTGCATCGTATTTTGAATTACGGCCAGCAAATCGAAGTCTTTGCTGCGAAACGCGATACGACCGGCTTCGATACGCGCAAAATCGAGCAGGTCGTCAATGATGGATGTCAGGTTTGCCGCAGAAATACGAATCTGACCCAGGTGTTTTTTGAATTCGAGCTGTTTTTTATCGTCGAGCGAGTTAGACAGTTCATAAAGAATATCTGCAAACCCTTTGATTGCGTTCATCGGTGTGCGCAGCTCGTGCGACACATTCGACAGAAAAAAAGATTTCGCATGTGCCGCCGCGTTTGCTTTGGTTGCGTTGAACGAAAGCTCTGTTTCGGCCCTGCGGTTTTCGTCGACGAGGTAGTAGGCGATGAGCACCAGAAGAATCGGGCTGCGTATCAGATTGTTTCTGAAGAAACGTTCGGCCAGGTCAGGGGTCATGGCTTCGTAGAGCGGGGGTAAGTGTGGGGTAAGTACCGTTAGTGCAATGAGCCCCGCAGCAATGCCACTGGCGATCACTAAGAGTTGCCGCATCGGCAGTGTCGGGAAGAGAATGAATCCCCCCTGCGTCAGGTTGAGCAAAAATAACCAGAAGCCGGCTGCAAACCCGAAATACAGATGGTGGTGAGTAATCGTAAACAGGGCAAAGATAATATAGAAAAAGCGGGATATCCCCACGGCGCCTGCGGCATTGAGCACAAAACACGAACAGTAGGCGATGACCGAACCGATATTTACCAGAACGGCATAGTGCAGCCCCAGCATATAGAAATTGAAAGCCTGAACTGAGACGACGAGCGCCGAAAAAAAAATGATGCGGTTTTGCAGTCGTATAACTTTTTGCTGCCCCAGCTCGGCGGCAAAAGTAATACCGATATTACTGAGCCTGTTCCACCACTCAGTGACAAAACGCATGGGGGTTAGAAAATCAGCGCCCCCGGGTTCATGATACCCTTGGGGTCAAGGGTCTTCTTTACGGCCCGCCACGCGGCCAGGGTTGCTGGCGAATGTTGCCGATCGAGCGCATGCGCGACAAGACGACCGACACCATGGTGGTGCGAAAGCGTACCTCCGTGTGCGACAAAGGTCGCGACGATGCCTTTGTGAAATTTCTCAAACTGAGCCAGCTCATCTTTGGGCAACATTGGAGACACAAAAATGAAATAGAGATTCGCACCGGTTTCATACGTGTGTGAGATATGCGTCAGGCAGAGTGTCTGTCCGTCTTGTTTAATATATTTTCGCACGGCTTCCCAGAGTTCGATGAGGCGCGAATAATGTACCGAAGTTTCGATTGTGTCGATGCGTATGCCCGCGTCCATCATCGGGTCGCGCATATAGGCGGATGAATAACGTTGCTCGAGCCATTTACGTGTCGCGTAACTGCCGAGCGAGAGGCCGCCGTTCTTACGCACGATTTTCCCCAGTGTGCGTGCGCCGGTCTTGCACTGCGCGGCATCGCCCTCGAAGATTGCGTACATCAGAGATCGGCCGCCTTTCTTGTAGCCCATCGTATTTAAGAACGCCCCTGCCAGGCCCTTGTCTTTGCCTTTCATGCCGAGGCCGATTTCGGTTTCTTCGGGATCTGAAATGCGAAAAAAATGAGGCGGATATACTTGCGATTGCATCATTTCGCGCATGGCGGTTACCGCGGCTTCGAAAGATTTAAACATGAACGATTTCATGACGGCGTTAGCCGCATTGTATTTGCGCACACGTATGGTGACGCGGCTGATGACACCGAGCGTCCCTTCGCTGCCGAGAATGAAATGGCGTATGTCGCCGCCGACGGAAGCGGCGGGATAATTACCGCAACTGATGAGGCCGGCCGGCGTCACAGCGCGCAATCCCACTAAAATATCTTCGATACGGCCATAACCCGTCGACGCCTGGCCGGCACCGCGCGCTGCCACCCAGCCCCCCACAGTTGCAAATTCGAAAGATTGCGGAAAGTGGCCGCATGTGTAGCCGCGCTCGTTCAGGTACAGTTCGAGATCGGGGCCGAGAATTCCCGATTCGACTGTGACGGTCGAATCTTCGGCATTGAGTGAAAGCACGTCTTTGAAATGCCTTGTGAGATCGAGAGCTATGCCGCCCTTATCGGCTTCGAGCGCGCGTGTCACCGATGTACCTCCACCCCAGGGGACAATCGCGATCTTCTTGAGATGACAATAATTTACAACTTTGATAATATCTTCTTCAGTGCGAGGGCAAACAACGCCATCGGGTGGGTTGGAAATTTTACCGAGCCGCATGCGCACAATATCGCCGTAGTATTTGCCGAAGGAATGCGTTGCGCGGTGAAAATCATCAACCATGACGTTTTCACTACCGACGATGCGCATGAGATCGCGCAATGCCGTACGATTCAGGCGGCTGCGCTTTGCGAGTTTGACTTCGTCGCCAGCGTTTGCATTCAGCGGCAGTTCATGCGCCTCGCCTTCGATACCCAATAGGTGCTTGAAATGACCGATGTGATGCTCAATGGTATGATCGAGCTTTTTTTCGGTGTCACCCCACCGGTAAACATTTCGCCAGATTTTGCGCATCGCCCGTTGAGGTAGTACCGGATAAAGGGACAAGCGTAAAGCAAGGAGATGAGAAAAACTTCGCGGTTTCTGGTATTTCTATATTATGATACATGCAGACAGGTCCCCCATCCGTCGCAGTTCGGTAACGATGCGCGTTGCCGTGCGGCGCCGCTTATATATGGCTTCCCAGCAGATGGGTGCCCGAGGCTTAAGATTTTCGGAGCAGCGCCTGCTGCGCGAATGCGTCCGGTTTTCGCTGCGTTTCTGGCGCGGCCGCAAGGGTATTGCGGGTCGAAATAAAAAATATAATAAGCGCACGGGGGCGTTCGAAATATTGCCCCTGTATAGTACCGAAGCCCTGCGATCTGCGGCATGGGCGAGATGCCATCATTCGGGCATTTCCTTTTCGCGATTTGTGGATTTCGCGGTGTCCACGTACCTCGCCCGTGTGATGGAATACTGGTTGCGCTTTGCCTATGCGGGCCGGGATGAAGAGGATGTATCATTTTGGCAGACCAGCTACACCCGCAGGCGTGCTCCATTAGACTTTGTTATTAGCTATGAGGCCCAAACTGAAAAAAACAATGGAGAAGTGTTACGTTTTACCGAAAACACCCAAATACTTCCCTGGCCACCACCCCCCAAGCCGGTGATTTTGGTGTTCTAAAGCCAATATCGCGCGCCGACTCCGAGTCCCAAGCCAAAATCGATGGATGGAATCAGAAACGGTTGCATCGAGACCTCGCCAAAAATCGTTAGCTTTTCGGTGGCAAGAAACTCGACGCCCGCGACCGCGCGCACGCCCAGCGAAGCATCCCCCTTGGTAGTCTTTCCCCGATTACCCCGGTCTTGAATGACGATGCCCCCACCCAGATACAAAGGCCAGCGACCGTCGGCCGTGAATGCATTTCGAAATTGCAGCAGAAAATCGCCACCGATCCAGAAGCCTTTTTCGATGATACTCAGTCCCAGCGCACCCTGAACTGCAAAGCGATCATCCATAACATACTTGATGGAAGCGCCCGTCGGTTCGCCGATGATGCCACCGATACCGAAGTGACCTGGCTGGTTTGTTGGGGAGGCAGCCAAAGACCCGCCGATGGTCACGAAGCAGAGAAAAAGCAGAAACCCAGCGCGCATTTGGCGAAATCTATCAATGTAACATTGCGAAAAGAAGTTAGCCATTTATTGCGACTCGCATTCTCTCGCCGCTTAGATTCAAGCCGCTAATGCAACGATTGCCTCGTTGAATACCGCCGCTGGCGTCCGGTAATTCAGGCGCTTTCTGGGGCGTGTATTCAGCTGATCGACCATGACGTCCAGTTGATTTTGATCC
>JAFLED010000101.1 GCA_017302045.1 Spirochaetota bacterium | reverse complement strand
CGCTGGCAGAACTTGCGGCCCGTTCGCGATTTATGCTCGCAGTTTCGCTCGTGCAGGCATTTGCGCTTGTAGCGCTGCTGCTCGTCGCACCGGTGATGGCGCGCGGTTTATGGATGCGTGGGTAACGGCAACTTCACGTACCGCAAAACGTGCGGTAAACGCCCGCCTCTGCTGGTGCGCCTTGCCGGTACGCGGCATTGGCAGGCGTTTCCTCAAACGGCCGCGTGACCGCCGCCAGCAAATTTTGTAACACACTCAAATCACCCGCACCCGCCGCCGTGAGAGCTTCTTCCACTTTGTGATTGCGCGGAATCACCGCCGGGTTCGTCGCGCGCATTAATTTCTGCGCCTCAACGATCGTCTGCCCTTCGCGCGCGATACGTTCGTGCCAGCGCTTTGACCAAGCCTGGAAATCCGGCTGATGAAAAAAAGAATCTGGCGCATTCGCTTCTGCACCCAACGCCCTAAAGGTACTGGTATAGTCAGCGCGGTGGCGCTGCATGAGCCCCAGAAGTTCCATCGCGAGCTCGCCGTCGCTTTCTTCGGCCTGCGCGAGGCCGAGTTTCGCGCGCATGCCGTGCAGCCAGTGGTGGTTGAACCGCGCACCGAATTCGCCGATAGCCTGCTGCGCCAGTTCAATCGCGTGGGCCTCGTCGGCCGCGATGAGCGGCAGCAGCGTTTCGGCAAACCGCGAAAGATTCCAGGAGGCGATGCGCGGCTGATTGCCATAGGCATACCGCCCTTGCTGGTCGATCGAACTGAACACCGTCGCGGGATCGTAAGCATCCATAAAAGCGCATGGCCCGAAATCGATCGCTTCACCCGAGAGCGCCATGTTGTCGGTATTCATCACACCGTGGATAAACCCCACGAGCTGCCACTTTGCAATCAGCTGCGCCTGGTTCTCTGCGACTGCGGTGAAAAAGGCGAGATATTTATTTTCATTTTCCTGAACCTGCGGGTAATGACGGGCGATGGTATAATCCGCCAATGTTTGGAGGATTTCCGGTTTTTGCTCCTGGTGAACCAGCGCAGAAGCATATTCAAAAGTGCCGACGCGAATATGGCTCGCCGCGACGCGCGTCAGCACCGCCCCCGGCAAAATAGTCTCCCGGTAAACGGGCTCATTCGTCGCCACAACAGCAAGACTGCGCGTCGTGGGGATTCCTAATGCATGCAACGCTTCGCTGATAATATATTCGCGCAGCATCGGCCCGAGCGCCGCACGCCCATCGCCACGCCGTGAATACGCGGTTTGCCCGGCGCCCTTCAGCTGAATATCGAACCGCGCACCGCCGGCTACAACCTGCTCGCCGACGAGAATCGCGCGCCCGTCGCCCAGCATGGTGAAATGACCGAACTGGTGTCCGGCATACGCCTGCGCAATCGCCTGCGCGCCCGCAGGCAGCGCGTTGCCGCTGAAAATCGCGGCGAGCTCGGCGGGCGCGGTTTCTGCGAGCGGCAGGTTGAGCGCCTCGGCGAGAGGTGCATTGAAGATCACGAGCTCAGGGTCGGCAATTACCGCGGGTTTTGCCGCCGAGAAAAATACCTGCGGCAGAGTGGTGTAGCTATTGTCGAAATTCCAGCCGGTAGTTTGAGGATGTATCGCGGAAACGGTAGATAGCACGGTGTCAGCAAATTAAGCCGCCACTTTGCGCACGGCAAATAAAAGCTCAACGCATGGTCTTTTCTCTCGACGCCGCAACATTCAAAAAAACAATACTGCTGGTACTCATGCAAGCACCGCGCATTAAAATCTGCTGTATCGCCTCTGCCGCCGAAGCGCAGCTTGCCATTGCACACGGTGCCGCGGCGCTGGGCCTCGTCGGGCCGATGCCGAGCGGCCCGGGCGTTATCGAAGACAGCCTCATCCGTGAAATTGCCGCACAAACGCCACCCGGTATCTCGAGTTTTCTTTTAACCAGCGAAACGGCCGCCGCCGACATTATCGCTCACCACCGGAAGGTGAGTACCTCAGTTATACAGCTGGTCGACGCGGTCGCGCACGATGCCTACGCTGAAATCCGCGCCGCAGCGCCTGCCGTCAAACTCGTGCAGGTAATTCATGTCGTCGGCGCAGAAAATGTCGACGAGGCACTGCGGATAGCCCCGTATGTCGACGCGCTGTTGCTCGACAGTGGAAATCCCCGCCTCGCCGTTAAAGAACTCGGCGGCACAGGACGCACGCATAACTGGCAGCTCAGCCGTGAAATCGTCGAACGCGCCGCTGTGCCCGTGTATCTCGCCGGGGGTCTCAAACCCGAGAATGTGCGCGAGGCAATTGAAACGGTGAAACCTTTTGGGCTCGATCTCTGCAGCGGTGTCAGAACCCATGGCAAACTCGATGCGGTAAAACTCGCGGCGTTTTTTAAAGCGGCGCATTCCGCTGACTAGCTCCGGAATTTACGCTGCTAATTCTGGCCTTTTCAGGAAACTGCCAGGCGAATTTTACCGCCTGCGAGAATAAAACCTTCTTTAGAATCATAGAGCACACCCGCCTGCCCCGGCGTCACAGCCCATGCAGGTTCGGCAAGTTCTATGCGCACCAGATCGCCGCCTGTGGTGAGCGAAGTCGAACCATCGCGGTAGGCAGTTGCTGCAAGCGGTTTACCGTTATACCGAATCTGCGCGAGGCATGGCACCCCCTCGCTCCACGCGTTGTCTTCGGCAGCGAGTCCCTGAAAGACCACGTCGCGGATAAAAAACGTTTTGCGTTCGAGCTCTTCGCGGGGCCCAAGAATAACATCGCCATTCGCGAGTACGTCGAGCACGAACTGCGCTTCGGCAAAACCCGCAATGCCGAGCCCTTTACGCTGACCGACGGTGAATCCCACCGAGCCATCGTGCTTACCCAGAATCGCGCCCAAACGGTTACGGAAATACCCCGGTCGCATATCGACGCCCTCGCGCTTTAAGAATGCGCGGTGGTCGTTATCGGGAATAAAACAGATCTCTTGCGAGTCGGGTTTTTTTGCGACTGGAATATTATTTTTCTCGGCAATACGACGCGCGTCGTCTTTGACGATCTTCGCAAGGGGGAAAACCGTGCGCGCCAGAGATTCCTGCGACATGCCGTAGAGGTAATAACTCTGGTCTTTCTTTTTGTCGGCAGCGGGAGCAACCGCGTAACGGCCGTTCGGCAATTTTACAATGTCGGCGTAATGCCCGGTTGCAATCTGATCGAAACCGAGTGCGGTCGCCTTCGAATAGAACTCGCCGAATTTAATATAGGTATTGCAATGCACGCACGGGTTAGGCGTAAGTCCGTTCTGATAATCGGCGACGAAGGGGTCGATGACATTCTCGCGAAAATCAGCCTCCATCTTCAGAGCGTAAAAGGGGATGCCCATACCGCGTGCCGATTTTTCGGCGTCGGCCATGTCTTCGGGCGAACAGCACGATGTCAGGCGCGCTTTTTTCAGAACGCCCTCGGCCCCCCCCGCGGGAAGATCGCAGGCTTCGGGTTCTTTATATTCCCAAAAGCGCATGTTGGCACCAATGACTTCATGGCCTTGCTCTTTCAGAAGATACGCGGAAACCGCCGAGTCGACGCCGCCCGACATGGCGCAGAGTATGCGCGCCATAATAAAGGCCTAATACCTCGCCATGCCGGGGTCGATATGGACAGCCCAGGCTTCAATACCACCGGCGAGGTTCGCGACGTTGCGAAAGCCCTGTGCTACGAGAAACTCGGCCGCGCGCTGCGAGCGGCCGCCATGGTGGCACTGCATGACAATTTCGGCAGAGGGATCGAGTTCATTCACGCGCTGAGTAAGCTCGTGCAGCGGAATATGAACCGCCCCTGCGATTTTACAGATGTCGAGCTCGTTCGCCTGACGCACGTCGACGAGCACAAACTTCTCACCGGCGTCGAATTTCTTCTTTAAATCGTGTACCGAAAGCTGATCGATCATTGCGCAAAATATACAATCGAAACACGCCGTAAGCCAGAAAAGCAACCGGCAGACAACCGGCCTCTGGCCGCCTAACGCATAAAAAACTCGAGCGCGAACCAGAAAAGATCCATCGCCCCGGGATTTGTGACGGTACCGAAAAACGCGCGGCGCGGCAGCCCGAACTTGAGGTTCAGGTCTTTGAGCTCGCGCATCTGTTCGCTCTCGAGTACGAGCTTCTTGAAGTCCCTGCCCGCGGGCTCTGAGAACCCTTGCGCCAGTAACGTCTTCACCGCGGCCTGCGCCGCGAGATGCCCCATCATAAACGAGGAACGAATGCCCGAACCGCCGCGACCCTCGACATGCCCCGCAGAATCTCCGACCACGACGAGGTTCTCATAGGGCAAAATATCTTGCCCGACATCGCCCATCGGTATCAGCGTGTTAGTTTCATAATAGCGCTCCGAGCCTTTAAGCATCGCGCCAAATACGGGGTGAGTGGTTTCAAAGTTGTCGATGATGCCCGCGACTTTTTTGAAATCGGTCGGGATCTCGGGCTTTCTGGCAGCGTCGGTGAGAAACATGTAGAGCACCTCGGCCTCGCGGTTACCGCGCGGAAAGATCGCCGCGATCGCAGGGTAGGTTTCATCGACATGGAAAAAATATTCGAGATGAGTGTCGCGCGCCGCGTAGTTACGCACGAGGTATTTACGAATGGGGATATCCAACCGCGACTGCGCACGTTTCGCTTTGTCGGCCGACGGATCGTTGTGACCTGCTGCGGAAAAAAATATATCGGCTGCAAACTCTTTTGCGCCACCCGAAACCTGCGCGGTTAGCGACGCCACGCGGCCTGCGGTCTTGTTGTAGCCCGTCACAGCCGCAGAGGTGATTATCTCGACACCCGCTTCGCGCGCGACTTTCGCCAGAGTCTGAACGAAACGCGGGTACTCGATGATGAGATTCCAGGTCGAAATTTTCCGGTCTGCCTTTTTTTTCCCGGTATGCGAATAATATGTGCGCTGGTTAATGCGGTGGATTGCCTGCTCAGCAAAGAACCCCTTATAGAGCAGGTCTTCCATTCCCTGGTGAAAACGAATGGTTTCGCCGCGGCGGTGAATCCCCACGGCATTTTCTTTCTCGAGCACGGTGACCTGAACACCGAGCCGCGCGAGCGTCAAAGCGGCGCCGAGCCCCGCAGGCCCCGCACCGACAACAACAGCGCTTTTATCTGACATCACTGTCAGTATTTTTTGCGATTCACGGCGACAAGCGCCTTCTCTTTAAGAGCCGCCGCATAGGCATTCGCCTGCGGGTCGCCCTCGCGCGGGGCCCAGGGAGCAAATTCTTTATCGGTCGCCGCAGAATAGGGCCCGGGCTTTACCTCATAACAGACGGCCGTCTCGCTGAGCACAATGATCGTATGCCAGATTCCCTCGCCGACATCGACACCGTAACTTTCGCCCTCGCCCATTTTATGCACCTCGCGAATGCTGCCATCGTCGTCAAAAATCACGCAGAGCACGCTGCCCTCGAGAACCAGAAAGGCCTCGGGTTTGGGCGGACTTATGTGCCGGTGGGGAGTAAAATACGCGTCTTTCAGCATGACATTGAGAAAGCGGTTCGGGTTCTCTTCAAGGCTGCGGTGAAAGTTGTGGTTAATGCGGCGGCGTCCGGATTCTCCTGCCTGCGCAATCAGCGCAGAGACCAGAGCGCGTGAAATAGGCTGAACAGCGGGCACAGGTGGCTGTTGCAAAGGCCGATTGCCCGCCAAGCCGATTCTGTCGGCGCGGGGCGCGTTCGGCCTGAAAATCTCTTGCAGCACCGAGCGCCGCTCTTAAGTTGCTTCATGCAAGCGATGATTTCCCAACTTTGGGATAACTTCATGTTCTTTCTGGTCGTCGGTCTTTTCATCGAACTTGCGATCTCGGCGATCTTTTCGATTCGTGTCATTGACGACTTTCTGAATACAACCCTGCTGCGTTCGATTAAAAACGCTCTCGTGATTATCGCCTCGTTCGGCATCTGCGCCAAAATTGATTCTCTGCGTTTCTTTTACGGAACCAAACTCGCGATGCCCGAAACCGTACATTATATTCTTTCGAGTCTCGTGCTCGCGCGTATGGCTAATCTCGTGCACGAATTTATCAACTACATCAAGGCGCGAAGTAAGGCCGTGTGACACTCAGACATTCTTTGGTCGCGGCGATAAAATCAGACCCCTTCCCCACCCCTTGCCCTGTTAGGGCTGCGGTGCCGAGGCTGGGGCGGGGTTCACGATGAAAAATCTCTCTCTGCGTTACAAGCTGATGGTCATTACATCGGGGCTCATTGTCGTGAGCCTGATTGTACTCTCGGTGATCTCGATACGTTATTTCACCCGCGATACGACCGATCTCATCAAAGGGCAGATGAACGACACCGTGAAACTCATCGCCGAAAAACTGAAAACCGAAATCGCCGCGAGAATGGATACACTCACTGTCTTCGACCGGCTGGGTAGCGGTAGCGCGCCCAAAGCACCAGTGCGCAAAAAACGCGGACGCCCCACGAAACAACCTGCTGCTCCACCGGCTGCTGCCGGCAACGACCTGATTCCCGAGAGTTCTGGAGTTTTGCGGGTCAGCAGATACGTCTACAATGGCACTGCCGCAACGCGCACCTTTAAACGCGATGTCGTGCCGCTGCTGCAGAGAACCGATATCTCAGCCGAGGCACTCGATCGCGACGAAGCACGACTTGCAGAAAAACTCACGAGCGTCTTCAAGGGACAATCGTTATTGCTGACGCGCACGCAGGCATTCGGTAAGCCGGTCTGGTTTCTGGCTTTTCCCGTGGTGCAGAACCAGGTTGCCACAAAAGTCATCACCGCCTATCTGCAAACCGAATTGCTCGATTCGGCTTTCAAATCGCAGCTTTACACGTCTTTCTTTATCGACAGCGAGCGCGGTGTCGTTGTGCACACCGATAAAAAAGAGACCCTCGCGGGCCGCAACGTGAAAGAACACCCCGCCGTGGTATTTCTCGCGGGTCAACCCGCACGTACAGCTTTCACGATCTACAAGGCACCCGACGGCAACGGCGAGAACTTTGGCGCGTATTCGAAACTCGATATCGGCAACACGGCGGTCGTCGTCGAGATTTCGCGCGACAAGGCGCTCGAATCGGTAAACCGTTTGCGCACCACCGCGGCACTCATCGCCGGTATTATTATTCTCGCCGCGCTTCTGCTGGTTTACTTTTTCGCGAAGACGATCTCTGAGCCGATACGCGAACTCAAGATCGCAGCCGAAAAAATTAAAAG
This sequence comes from Spirochaetota bacterium, assembly GCA_017302045.1. Lineage (GTDB taxonomy): Bacteria > Spirochaetota > Leptospiria > Turneriellales > Turneriellaceae > Turneriella. The sequence goes on along the minus strand of JAFLED010000101.1, from coordinate 4,883 downwards.
CGGCGATTATAACACACGCCTCACCCCCAGAAGCGGCGACGAAGTCGGTGCGCTGACGCAGTCGTTTAATGAGATGGCCGTGGGTCTCGAAGAGCGCGAAAAACTCAAAGGTGCGCTGGGCAAATTTGTGAATCCTGAAATCGCCGAAAAGGCCATGAAGGGTGAACTTAAACTCGGTGGCGAGCGCCGTACCGCCACCATTTTCTTTTCGGACATACGCTCCTTTACGGCGATATCAGAAAAACTCGAACCCGAAGAAGTCGTCGAATTTCTGAACGCTTATATGACCATCATGGTCAAGATCATCGGCGACCATAACGGCATCGTCGATAAATTCATCGGCGACGCGATCATGGCTGTCTGGGGAGTCCCGGAGTCAAAGGGTAACGACGCGCTCAATGCCGTGAATGCGACGATTGAAATGCGCACGGCGCTGCTTGAATTCAATAAAGGTCGTGGTTCGGCGAAGAAACCCATCATCAAAATCGGTTGCGGGCTTAATACCGGCCCCGTACTCGCAGGCCAGATTGGCAGCGAAGACCGCCTCGACTATACCGTTATCGGCGATGCCGTAAACCTCGCCTCGCGTGTCGAAACGCTCAATAAACCCTTCGGTACCGATATTCTGATTTCTGAAGACACCTACCAAATCGTGAAGAACGATTTCGACTGCGAACCGATGCAAAAAATCAAGGTTAAGGGGAAATCCGAACCGCAGCAGATTTATGCCGTACTACGCAAAAAAACCGATAAGAACGGCCCCAAAAATCTCAAAGAACTGCGCGCCTTGTTGGGCATCGATATGAAAGGCAAACCGGCGAAATCGGGCGACGACGAAGAAGTCAAATATGAAATTCTCGAGGGGTGACGCACTTTTCACCGGCATAATCTTCGCCGGTATTGCGGCACTTGCGGCGCTGCTTTACCTACACAGCCGCGAACGCGCGACGGGCAGCGGTAAAGCTATCGGAAAAGTTTTCTTTAAACGCGAAGTCGCTATGCGTAAATTCTCGAACCGTATGGTCTGGGAAGACGTCGAAAACGGCAGCCCGCTCTACTCGCATGACGCCGTGATGACCGGCAACCTTTCGGATGCCGAACTCGCTCTCGACTCGGGACTCAAGCTGCGCCTTGAAGCCAATACGCTCGTCGAACTCGATCTCGAAGATTCGGGACTCAACCTGAGGCTTTCGGGCGGCGGTATCAAGACCGCGGGCATACAGACATCGCCGACGCTGGTGACCACCAGCAATGGCCAGGTCATGAACGTCACCGATGGCGCTGCGGCGATTCGCACACAGGGCAACCAGGTTGCCGTTGAGGTCAAAGAAGGCAAGGTCGAAGTTACCAGCAAAGACGGTAAGAAAGAAACCGTCGCCAAAAATGAAATTCTTAACGCGGGCAAAAAATCCCGCGCGGTGCTCGCGGTCGAGTCGCCCGCCGAAGACTCGACGATTCTCGCAGCCGGCGACTCGGCAAAAGTCAGAATAAAATGTACGCCGGCTGAAACGGCGGCGCGCGCCGAACTGTCGCACTCCAGCGATTTTACCGGCGCAAAAACGTACGCGTTGAATAAAGGCGAAGTCGTCGCGGCGCCGGGTGCCGGGGACTGGCTGATGCGTTGCCTCGGCAACGATGCCATTTCACCGGTGCGGCGTTTTCGCATCGTCAATGCCGGCGGCTACAAAGTATACCGGCCTGAAAAGGCGGATATCCCCTTTGACGAGAAACCCCTGCTGCGCCTCGAGTTTAAACCGCCGCAAACCGTTACCTCAACGCGTGTCGAAATTGCCGACAACCCCGAATTCACGAAACCGCTTTTTTCTGAAATCCGCGGCGACAACACGGTACGCATCAGCCTGCCTAAGGCGGGTAAATATTATTACCGGCTGACGCCTGCAGCAGACGTCAGCGGCATGGAATCGCAGCTACCGCCGTTTACGGGCGCAGTGAACCTTGTACAGACGACAATGCGCGCACCGCTGGCATTTGTGGCATTGAATGCTCCTGTCTTTTCACCCACGCAGATTGAATCGGGAAAAGCCATCATCAACTTCGAAGGCAGCGGCAAATACACGATGCAAATTCAGAAACGCGGCGAAACGTGACGAGTGAAGTCGCCGCGGGCCCCGTGAAAATTCCTGAAAACCTGCCGCCGGGAAAGTATGAAATCCGCCTCGCGTCGGCTGCTGAAAAAGCGACTCTGCCTTTCGAGGTGCGCGATAAGATAAAAGTCGAGCTGCTGCAGCCGCAAAGCGGGACGATCATTTATCTCACACCGGATCAAAAGACCGCTGCCCTACCGGTCACCTGGCGCGGCAGCGAAGAGGTCGTACTCTACCAGTTGATACTCGCCGAAGATCCGGGGTTTAAAAATATTCTCAAGAAGCTCAATGTCGAAGGCAGTGATTTCCGTTTCACCGGTCTTACGGCGCGCAAGTATTTTCTGCGCGTGCTCGCGCTTGAAAACGGTATACCACGCGCCGAAAGCGCTGTGCACACGATCGCCGTCGAGGAAAAACTCCCCGAGGTCACGGGGCTTTACCCCAACCCCGATCAGAAAGTCGACGTCACAAAGAGCGCGGGGCTCAACCTCAAGTGGAAGCCCGTGAGCGGCGCTACATCCTACGAAGTCAAAGTTTTTCAGAAACGTAAAGGTGCACTCGTGCTTGTCGACGCGCGCACGACCAAAAATAACGCGCTCACCGTCTCTGACTTTAAGAAGCTGAAAGAGGGCGACGTCATCTGGGAGGTGCGGGCGCAACAGAGCGACCGCGCGGGCAAGGTAATACAAAAGAGCGAACCCGTGCGCAGCCATGTGAACCTGTCATTCGGCCCGGCGCTGCCGGCGCCAGAGATTGTACCCGTAGTTGAAGAGTGAACAAAGATTCACTTTCCGCAATGTCTCGTTTTCAGAAATCCATCCCATGGAATGGCTGAGTAAACACGCCGAACTCATCGGTATTCTCTTCATGCCGGTCACATACGGCTTTATCGGCTGGCTTACCAACGTCGTCGCGCTCAAGATGATGTTCTACCCGCTGAAGTTTGTAGGAATTCCCCCTTACCTTGGCTGGCAGGGTATTGTGCCGCGTAAATCCACGGGACTGGCGCTCAAGGTCGTTAACATTCTGAGCGAAAAGCTCGTGAAAGTTGAAGAATTTTTCGATAAGATACCGACAGACAAACTCGGCGAATCGTACCGGCCGTTGCTCGGCGAAAATATTCCCGCCATGACGCACCGGATCATGGAGTTCTTACCCGCCGATCTGAAACCCGGCGTCGCAGCGCGCGAAAAAGAGATCGTCGCCAAGGCGATCGCCGAATCGGAACAAAAACTGACACAGATCACATCGCACCTCAAAGACGACGTCAGCAAGGTATTCAGTTTTAAAAATATGGTGCTGCGTAATCTTACCGGCGAAAACACATATCTGCTCGTCGACCTTTTCCAGGAAATCGGTAAGAAAGAATTTAAATTCATCGGCGCCTCAGGCTGGATCTTCGGTATCTTATTCGGCCTCATACAGATGGTGATCTGGTGGCTGTATCCGGGCCTCTGGACGCTACCGGTACAGGGCGTTATCGTAGGCTATGTCACAAACTGGCTTGCGCTTATCATGATTTTTCGGCCAATGGTCGAGAAGCGCTACCTGTTTTTCCGCTATCAGGGTCTTTTTCACCGGCGCCAGCTCGAGGTTTCGGAAAAATTTTCGGCGATGTTTGCCGAGCATGTACTGAACGGTAAAAATATTCTCGAAGAAGTTCTCTACCGCCGCATCAGCCGCACAGTCGTCGAAACAATCAACGAAGATATCGTCGCCGAGCTCAAAAAAGCCGGCGCGAATACGGCCGGCATCGAAACCTTTGAAAAGGTTTCGGACGATAGCAGAAAACTGCTCGCGGCAGAAATGGCCAACAAGCTCTCCGAAGCGTCGCAGACGATAGAAAAACTCATCAGCCGCTCGATGAACGTCAAAGCGACCATCTACAACCGCATGAAAGACCTGCCGGGACCGGATTTCGAATCTCTGCTGCGCTCGGCCTTCCAGGAAGACGAGTGGATACTGATCATTCTGGGTGCGGTTTTAGGCGCAATTGTCGGTCTCGGACAAATGTTCTATATGCTCGCTTTTTCGACACCAGGCTAAGGGCTGCCTCGTCTCATGACGAGTGCCCGTTAACCGGTTAAAGCCAAAAAAATCTTGTATTTCTGACTCCCCCGGCCCTGCTGGGTACGTGTCAGGTCTGGGCCGCATTATCCTTTTAACCTGCGTTGCGGCCATGTTTTCGTGCCGGTCGAATCCTTTCGGCGCCACGGATAAATCCATCGAAGAATTTACCGTGTATACCAGCGATTTTACCGCTCAGACCGATGGCGGTGCCAAAGCCGCTCTTTTGGAAGTCATCGCCGGCGCCAAAGCAACGCTCAACTGTGCGTTTTCGGCGCTGACGCTCACAGATGTAACCAATGCCCTCATCGCCAAAGCAGGTAGCGGGGTGCAGGTTAAGGTGGCCTTCGACGCCGACGTTAAATCGACCGACGCGGGTTCTATTGCCTTACAGGCGAACAGCGCTTTCACCGTCGTCTCGGCACCGATCGATACGAAGCAGAGCCAGCTGCTCTACGGCAATGGCGGCACTGCGTATATGCGGCATAACTTTTGTCTCGCCGACGAACGTTATATCTATATCTCGACATCCGCCCCGGACGATACGCAAATGCGCAAGATTCCCGCTGTCGCCTTGAAAATCGGCAGCCCCCAATTCGGCATTGCGCGCGACTTTCTACGCGAGGCGAATATGTTTTCGCAGCTACTGTTCGGCAACGGTAAAGCCAAGACTGACTTCACGACAAAATTCACCGCACTCGATCAGGTCAT
>JAFLED010000100.1 GCA_017302045.1 Spirochaetota bacterium | reverse complement strand
ATGTCTGCGGCATCCAGTGGCATCCCGAGTTTCATGACGACGGCGACGCTTCGTTACTTTCGGGCGACCCCCTGCTCAAAGACTTTATGGCCGAATGCGAAATCAGGAAATTGAACGGTAAAATGGATTCGGTAAAAGCCGGTTAAGGAACACATGGAAATTGAAGTTGTAAATCCCGCTACGGGAGAAAAAATCGCGGTCTTCGCCGCCGATACCAGAGAAACGATAGCGGCAAAATACGCCGCCGCACGTACGGCACAGCCGCAGTGGGCCGCGCGGCCTTTTGCCGAGCGTCTTGCTGTCTTGAAGAATTTCCGCGACAGCGTCGAAAAAGACATCGAAGAAGCGGCCTTGACGATGACACGCGAGGTGGGTAAACCCATCAGCCAGTCGCGCAATGAACTCAAGGGCCTTTTAGCGCGTTTTGATTTTTTTCTGAGCAAAGCTGAAAAAACTATCGCGCGCGAAAATGTTCTTAAAGAGAGCGGTATCAGCGAAGAAATCGAACATGAACCTCTCGGCGTCATCGCGAACATTTCTGCGTGGAATTACCCCTGGTTTGTCGGTTCGAATGTCTATGTGCCGGCGCTCATCACCGGCAACGCGGTGCTCTATAAACCCTCGGAGTTCGCACTGATGTCGGGCGAGCTGATGGCGAAGTACTTATACGAAAGCGGAGTTCCGGCCGATGTCTTCGCGGTCATACGGGGCAAGGGCGACGCCGGAGCGGCGCTCATCGAGCAAAAAATCGACGGTGTTTTTTTCACCGGCTCCGTAGCAACCGGCGCAAAGATCGCCGAAGCGGCGGCGAAGAAATTTATCAAGGTGCAGCTTGAACTGGGTGGCAAAGACCCGGCTTACATCACCGAAGACGTCGATGTTAAAGCCGCGGCCGAAAGCACCGCAGACGGCGCGATGTACAACACGGGGCAGAGCTGCTGCAGCGTCGAACGCGTCTATGTGCATGAAAATATCTACGACGATTTTGTGCGCCACTTTACCGATACGGTTAAAAGTTTTAAATCGGGTAATGTCGAAGATAATGCGACCTATGTCGGCGCGCTGACGCGCGGTAAAATCCAGCTGGATTTCCTCGAGGGTCAGATACAGGATGCCGTGAAAAAAGGCGGCACTATAGTCACTGGCGGCAAGCGCGCGGCTACAGAGAAGGGCGTCTTTCTCGAACCGACGGTGGTTGTCGGCGCAAACCACGACATGGCCCTCATGCGCGAAGAAAGTTTTGGCCCGGTGATCGGCATCATGAAGGTCAAAGGCGATGCCGAAGCGCAGAAGCTGATGAATGACACCGAGTACGGTCTCACCGCAGCGGTCTATTCGCGCGCCGAAGCGCGCGCACGTAAGATACTGAGCGGCGTTAATGCCGGCAGCGCCTACATCAACTGCTGCGACCGCGTCAGCCCCCGTTTGCCGTGGTCAGGCCGTGGCCATAGCGGCGTCGGACTTACACTGTCGACGTATGGCATAGAAACCTTTACCCGGCCCAAGGCCTGGCATGTAAAAGGCGCGTAGCCGGTTTTTTAGAAATGTTCGCGCACCGGATCGTGCGCCGCAATGAACTTGTAGAGGCGGTTACGGTCTGCACTCTCTAGATCGGCGGGGCGAATAAAGCAGAGATCGGTTTTCTGATAACGCGCCGCTTTAACACGGCAGACGAGTGGCTTTTCCGGTAGCTCGAGTTCCATTTCCCAATAATCTTGTCGCGCCAGCATCCAGTCGGGTATCGACGGGCTGAAACGTACCAAGAGAGCGCGGTCTGAGAGGCGATCGGTGAATCCTGAAAAAGCATCAATGCCCGCATCTTCGCCATTGGCGGCTTTCTCGTCGAGTTTCATCTCTTCATGCGGCCAGCGGCGCAGGTGAACCGCGACGGCAACAGTCGCCATGAGATGCTGGTCGCCGCGGAAATCGATGGGGCCGTCATGCCTGAAGATAAGCGAACCGCCATTCACTTTAGTAATACGTCCCGAAAGCAGAAATCCGCCCAGGCCGGGCCGGTAGGCATAGACATGGCCAACACCGACAGGCGGATTTTGCCGTTCATGTGATGTCAGCAATATCTGATCGTCTTTGGTTTTCATTACCGTCGCGAGCCAGGACGATTTGCCGGCGTCGACGGCGCATAGTTCGCCCGCCTGCAGGTCTGAAACATTGCGGATCTCGATCTGCGGCTGCCGGGTCATCAGCAGTTTGTCGTAAATCTCGACGCGGTCATTCGCCGTCAGTTCGGTGTGTTGTTCGACATACTGGTGCAGGTGGTGTTCGAGCGATTTTTGCGACAGCATGATCTCGTTCTGAATATTTTCATGCAGGCCGCTGAAAAAACTCTGCAGCGCGGCTAACTGGCCTTTCGTGAGATTGCGGCGCATGAGTATCTGCATGAAGCGGTTCGAAAGCGCGTTACGGGCATTGCGCTTTCTCAGGCGCCACTGCATGATGAGAAGCCCGCCGATGATAAAAAATAAAAAATAAACCAGGTACCAGACCGAATGCGCGTCAAACCCCGGGAGGCGAAGGGAGTCGGCGTCGATCTGAAGGAAAATCATGGTTTAGGAAGTCTTTTTCTTCAGCGGTGCCATGCGACTTTTCATCAGCGCGATGATTTCGTCTTTCGACATTTTTTTATCTGACAGGTCGACGAAAAATTTGCTCAAAATACCGTATTGTTTCGCCATGAGGAAAATCCAAATAATGAAATAATCGAGCTTGCGAAATACGATCGACTTTGTTTCTTTATAGGTTTGCAGGTTGTCGAGAAAGTCGCCGGGCATATCAAGCCAGTGGCGGTTCATGTTCACGTGGTGGCCGATGTGATAGCCGTCGTTAAAACAACGTTTGTTATACGGTGAATCGATGAAGGTGATGCTGTTGAGATACGGATTCGCCGGGTCGCTTGTATCGACGAAGGCATGTTGTGTCCAGTTACCAGCCATCAGCAAGAAGCGGCAAAGCAGCAGCGGAATCACAAACACAAACAGCGTTACTTGCCGGGGGAACTCCGCCGGGTTAAAATAGAGCATGGCGCCGACCAGAATATACCACGAAAATTCGCCAAGGATCGCCTTGCGGAACAGTGCCCAGCGGTTGCGCTTGATGAAATAATAGCCCAAAGTGAAAATCCCAAAGATCGCGAAGCTTAGATAATAATGCAAGAAGCCGAGAAAGCTGTCACGGCGGTATTTGAGCGTCGTGCTCAAATCAGTCATCAGGTTGTTTTCCGGGTGGTGCATCCCCAGGTGGTGCGAAAAATACGTGTATGGGGTTAATCCGAAGAACAGACCCAAAACCGCCTGTGGCCAGAAATTCAGGAAACGCAGAGAGTAATGAAACAGCGGCCGGTGCGAAACATTGTGCAGCATCAGAATGTAAGGGCCGAGATAGATCAGAAAGAGTGCGATGTGGCCGAGGCCAATGTACAGGCGATACTGCGGAAAGTACCAGACCGCGAATGCCGAGCCGGGCAAAAGTATGCTGAGTTTCACCATGCAGGTAAAGAGATCGATGTCGCGTACGTCTTTGATGAAGATCGAGGCGAATTTCTTCGCAAAACCCCAGTTTTTCCAGCCGGGAGTGACGGGGTCGCCGCCGATAAGTTGTGTCGCAACGTTTTCTGCCATGCACAATAAAAGCCGGGCAAGACAGGCCGAAAAGGAGAAAACATCTGCATCTGTTCGAGGTGCGCCTGGCGCCGGCGCACTGGAACCAGATTCAGCGCGTGGCAAGGCGGCGCCGGCGTACCTTCTCGACGGTTACGCGTTATTGTACGCTGCGCCTCGCACGCAAGTGCTCCTTGCGCTGGACTGCCAAGCTCGACCAAACCTTTACTGCCGTAAGGCAAGGTTTCGTACCCGCTGAGGAGCAGCACCGCCATCTGATGTGTCTTTATGGAGAGGATGAAAAGATTATCCGTCTCGCGGCAATGGAATTGGGGCTTACGATTAGCGCGTTTGTGCGCCTTGCTCTGGAGCTTTATCTCCCTTGTCTGGCTATGGAAAAACATAGCCAGATGCGGGTTTCAGATGCCGAACTCACATGGGAGGGCATCCGTATCATCGAAAACGTTCAGATCTTCGCCGTAAACGGCAGTTCAAGACCCTTCTACCGCAACCTAAGCTGCACCCACTTCGATCCCTCCGGCTATTGGTAACGTAACAAGGCTATCCTTTCCGGCATGTCTCTGCGCTATTCTTCGCCCCATGCAGGCGCATCCAAGGGCGAGACTGATTATCTGGATACTGGGCGCGCTGGCGACGCTGAGCCCGCTTGCGATTGATCTCTACTTACCGGCTTTTCCCGAACTCGCGCGCGATTTTAAGACGACGCAGGCACAGCTCGCGCTTTCGGTGACGGGGTATTTCATCGGCATGGCATTGGGGCAGATTCTCTATGGCCCGTTTCTCGACCGCTTCGGCCGCAAACCGCCGCTCTACGCGGGGTTATTCCTCTTTATATTATCTTCTCTGGGCTGCATCTTCGCGCCCGGCCTCGACATACTGATCGTCTTGCGCTTTTTCCAGGCGCTGGGCGGTTCGGTGGCCTGGGTTGCCGCAGTGGCGATGGTGCGCGATTTTTTTCCGGTCAGCGAAAGCGCGCGCGTCTTTTCGCTGCTTGTGCTCATTCTCGGCGTTTCGCCGCTCCTGGGGCCGACGGTCGGGGGTTTTATTGCGGCAGCGTGGGGATGGCGCTCGGTGTTTTTTGCTCTTATCGCGGTTGCAGTCTTCATCTTATTTTTGGTGCGCTTCTTTTTGCCTGAAGGTCAGAAGGCGGATGTCTCGGTTTCCCTGCGGTTGCGTCCGATTTTCCGGACATTTGGCGAAATTCTGAAAGAGCCGGCTTTCTACACCTATGCTTTTTCGAGTGCGTTTTCATTTGCCACACTTTTCATCTATGTCGCAGCATCGCCGACGGTGTTCATGGAATTTTACGGCCTGTCACCGAAGAGTTACAGTCTCGCCTTTGCGTTGCTTTCGATCGGCTTTATTTCCAGCAGCCAGCTCAATGTATTGCTGAGTCCGCGCGTGAAAAGCGCAGCGATTTTTCGTATTGCACTCTTCGCGCAGATTACAGCGTCGGCGATTTTTTTCTGCGCTGCGCTTATGGGATGGCTGAATCTCTATGCGACATTCGCGCTGCTCTTTATCTGCCTTGCCTCGATTGGCTTTAATAACCCGAACGCTACGGCGCTTGCGCTGGCGCCGTTTACGCGCAATATGGGGAGCGCCTCGGCTTTGCTTGGTTTTATCCAGATTGGCGTTGCGGGGTTTTCTTCGGCGGGCATCGGTCTCTTCGCGACGAAGGGTGTGACCGCAATGGCGGGGCTGATTGCGCTCACGGCAGTTCTCGCAGGTGCGGTTTTATTGATGGGGCGTTCGCGTATTGGGGTTATGCCCGAACGACAGCCGGGAGCGGCACCGGCAGGGCATTAGATAGCTGTTTAGCTTTACGCTCGGGACAGGCATCGGGGAGGCTGCGCTATGACTTCCGCATATATTTGGCCGTTTTGGGTGGGTGGTCTCGCCATTGCCACGGTATCGATTTTATTAGTTATAACAACAGGAAAATTTCTCTCTGTGACGCGCGGATATGCTACTGTGTGCGGTATATTTTCGCGCCTGAAATATTTTTCGAGGCCCGATCTCGGTGGTGCTTTTGGCTTTCGGACATTTTTTACCGTGGGGTTAGTCGCCGGAGGTGCTATCGCCGCATTCACCACCACCGGGTGGCATCCGACCTGGGATCTCGGCCGGTTCAATGATATCTGGGGCGCAAGCCTGGGTGTGAAGGCGGCTGTGCTGATCAGCGGCGGATTTCTCTGGGGTTACGGGGCAAGGCTTGCAAAGGGATGCACATCCGGCAATTCGATTGCAGGTCTTTCGAAGGGCTCTCTCGCAAGTTTTGTAGCCACTGGTGGTTTTCTGGTGGCGGGGGTGATTGTCACCTTTCTGATTTCTTTCATTTCCGGAGTTAAATAGATGTTGCGCTTTGTTTTTCTGATACTCGGTACCGCGTTCGGCTATATACTCATTCGCGCCGGCGTTTCGAGTTATGATGTCATTCGCGACATGTTTCTCCTGAAGTCATGGCACATGTACGGAGTTCTGGGAATCGCCGTGCCAGTCTCGTTTCTGGGTATACAGCTTTGGAAAAAACTGCTGCGCCAGCCGCTTTTGGGCGGCGAAACCGAATGGAATGTCGAGAAACTTTCTAAAAATCACGTGGTCGGCGGATTGATTTCGGGAGCAGGTTGGGCCTTAACAGGCGCATGCCCCGGCCCCGCGCTGGCGATTCTGGGCTACGGACTTTATTCGGGCGCGTTTATTGTGCTGGGTATTTTTCTCGGAACCTATGTCTATGCTTGGTTAGAAGAGAAGCGTGCCCGCTGATGGCCCGCGGGGAGAAAGTCCCCGCGAGCTTTTGGCTTTTGTATCAGGTCTGTGCGAGCGCCTGGTCGATGTCGGCGATGATATCCGAAATCGTTTCAAGGCCGACCGACAGGCGAATGTAGTCGGGTGAAACTCCGGTATCTTTCTGCTCCGCTTCGGTGAGCTGCGAGTGCGTTGTCGAAGCCGGGTGAATGACAAGCGATTTAGAATCGCCGATATTCGCGAGGTGCGACAAAAGTTTCACCGAGTTGATGAACTTTTTACCCGCTTCAAGACCGCCTTTGATGCCAAATCCGATCATCGCACCGAACTGGTTACCGAGGTATTTCTTCGCGATCGCATGGTTCGGGCTGTCGGTGAGGCCCGGATAGTTGACCCATGCCACCTTCGGGTGTTTCTTGAGGTGTTCCGCAACCGCAAGCGCGTTGATACTGTGTTGTTTGATACGCAGCGCGAGCGATTCGAGGCCCTGCAGAAACTGCCAGGCATTGAAGGGGCTGAGGCTGAAGCCAAGATCGCGTAACCAGATCACACGCGCGCGGATGATAAACGCGATGTTGACGCCACCGAACGGCTGAAAGTTACCGAATACATCCCAGAATTTAAGGCCGTGGTAGCCAGGATCTGGTTCGGTATAGTCGGGGTACTTACCATTGTTCCAGGCAAATTTACCCGAGTCGACGATAACACCCCCGATCGAGGTGCCATGACCGCCGACGAATTTCGTTGCCGAGAGCACTACGATATCGGCTCCGTGGGCAATCGGTTGCACCAACCCCACACCAACCGTGTTGTCGACGATAAGGGGAACTCCTGCATCGTGCGCAATTTTCGCAATCGCTTCAAAGTCGGGCACGTCGAGTTTAGGATTGCCCACTGTCTCGGCATACACGGCGCGCGTTTTTGGCCCGATCGCCGCTTTCAGCGCCGCGAGATCTCCGGATTTCACAAATTTGGTCGTGCGACCCAAGAGCGGCAGCGTGTAGTGGAAAAGCTGGTAGGTGCCGCCATAGAGATTGTCGAGCGAAACGATTTCATCGCCCGGACGCGTGAGATTCAGAATCGCGAGCGTTTGCGCCGCTTGTCCCGAAGCCGTTGCGAGTGCAGCGACACCGCCTTCGATCGCGGCGATGCGTTTTTCGAACACATCGGTCGTGGGGTTCATGATGCGCGTGTAGATGTTGCCGAATTCCTTGAGGCCAAAGAGGTTCGCAGCGTGCTCGGTATTCTTGAAAACGTACGAGGTTGTCTGGTAAAGAGGAACAGCGCGCGACCCTGTGGTTGGGTCGACCTCCTGACCTGCGTGGATACCCAGCGTTTCGAGGTTAATTTTTGACATTGATATACTCCTTTGCGGTTTTTCCGCGGTTTATTGTTTGGGTGAATGCGGGTTCAGACACCCGCCGAACAGGAAAATGCCCCTAAGGGCAACAGCAGTTACAGATTGCGGCAAATGCCATGTATGCAATATAAGAAAAAAATCCGTTATGGCAAATTTTTTAGATGCGTTTTTCGGCGTAGGTCATCACGAGGTAGACCCGGGCGTCTTTTTGCGAGGGGTTGCGATAGACATGCGGCATATCGGCGACAAAATAGATGGAGTCTCCCTCTTTGAGCAGTGTTTTCGTGCCGGCGGTTTCGATCTCGAGTTCGCCCTGCGCGACGACGAGATTTTCTGCCGTGCCGGGGGGGTGGGGCACCGCGCGTTCGACGCAGCCGCCCTTAATGGTTAGTTCATAGAACTCCACCCGGCGCGGAATATCGAGCGGAAAAAGTGCTTTAGAAAGGAAGTTTCCTTTATTAGAAGACAGCGTCTTCATCTCTGCTTTGCGCACGACCTGTAGCTGCGCATCGGTACGCTTCGAAATCAATGCTGCAAAAGGCACATCCAGGGCGCGTGCGATCTTCCAGAGCACATTGATCGACGGCGCGCTGCGCGCCTGTTCGATCTGGCTTAGCATCGCCTTCGAGACACCAGAGAGCCCGGCGAGCTTGTCTAAAGAGAGATCCATGTCAAAGCGAAGCCGCTTCACATTCTCGGCGACCACGCCCGTCAGATTTTCCGTGGTTGCGGCTTCGTCACCCTTCGCGCGTGCTCGGTTCGACGGCTTTTTCTTGTCCGCCCCGCCTGATTTTTCTTTCATATAGCGGAAGGTTTACAAAGAAACCTCAGCCAATAAAGCCAATTCGCAACCGGCCGCAGAATATAGCGCGTCTGTTTTAGTGAAAAAATGTCTGTTTTTGTTGACGACGTGTCGAAGAATAAATGTCTTCCCGCCGTCATGTTGTTCAACATAACAGACATTCATTCGCTGGTCGGCAATTGTTGTCGCCTTTCCGCTGTCGCGGCCTGTTAAGCCGCGGCCTCTCTCGATATCCCCAATTTAAGGAGTTTAAGATGAAAGTACATAGTATACTGGAAGCGATCGGTAACACCCCGCACCTGAGAATCAAACACCTCTTCGGCGACGCCGAAGTCTGGGTAAAACTGGAACGCCAGAATCCCGGCGGCAGTATAAAAGACCGTATCGCGCTGTCGATGGTCGAAGACGCCGAGCGCCGCGGTATCTTAAAGCCCGGCAGTGTTATCATCGAGCCGACATCGGGTAACACCGGCATCGGCCTGGCCCTTGTCGCTGCAGCAAAAAAATATAAACTCATCCTGGTTATGCCCGAGAGCATGTCGGTCGAGCGCCGCGCGGTCATGGCGGCGTATGGCGCACAGTTCGATCTCACGCCCCGCGAAAAAGGCATGAAGGGCGCGATCGAACGCGCCAATGAACTCTCGGCGCAAACCCCGAACTCATGGATACCGCAGCAGTTTGAAAACGAAGCGAATATCGCCGCGCACACGAAGTTCACGGCGCAAGAGATTCTCCGCGATTTCCCCGAAGGTCTCGATGTCATCATTACCGGCGTCGGCACCGGCGGTCACATCACGGCGGTAGCGCAGGTCTTACGTGAAAAATGGCCGACTCTCGAAGTGTATGCGGTCGAACCCGCGGCATCGCCCGTAATTTCCGGGGGTAATCCCGCGCCGCACCCGATTCAGGGTATCGGTGCCGGTTTTATTCCCAAGAACCTGAAAAAAGAACTGCTCACCGGTGTGATCCAGGTCACGAAAGAAGAGGCGTTCGAATATGCCAAGCGTGCTGCGCGCGAAGAGGCGCTCTTCGGTGGGATATCCAGCGGTGCTTCGCTCGCGGCAGTCGCGAAAAAAATTCCCGAACTCAAGAAGGGCTCGCGTATTTTGACGTTTAACTACGATACCGGCGAGCGTTATCTGTCGATCGAAGGTCTTTTTTAAATCATGGCGGAGATTCTGACAGCGAATCGTTGACTATGAAAAACTTCATGAAAAACTCCTGTTGGCCAGCGACAGCCTGCGACTGTCGCATGGTCTGCGACTGTTGTCGCATGCCGGTCGCGTGTTGTACCTCCATGTACCACGCGACCCGCGGCACCTCGTGTGCCGTGGCAAGTGTGTGCGGCTATCTCCTTCTGTACCTAAGGAGGTGATATCCCTGCGCATTTGCCAGATCATCACGGTCTGGTAATTGGCGGGGAAAAAAACTAAGAGTGCGGCAATGTACATCCGTGTACGCCGCACTCCATGCACCTCGTGTGCAAAGGGAGTTAAAACATGAAAACGATTTTCAAGAAGGTTTTCTTCTTCGCAGTCGCAGGCGCGGTCTTTGCAGGCCCGTTATTTGCGGCGCCGAAGGCGAAAGCCGCACCCGCCGAGAAGGCGGTAAAAGACGACGAGGTGATTCCACCCGAAGTCAGCGAACAGGATAAAAAAGCCGCGACGACTGAGGTGATCGACAACTATTATGTACGGTCACCGAGCTACGCTACCGAGCCCATCGACAGCACGAAACCCGATTACGCTAAGAAGCTGAGCGAGACCGGCATCGGTGTGTTCAAAAATATCGACTGGATTACCTTCGGTCTGGAACAACGGACGCGTTATGAGTTCCACAACAACGATTTTCGCCAGACAAACTTCGCGAGCAAAGGCGCCGGTGCGGGCAGCGCAACCAGTCAGCCCTATGGTAACGGTACGGGCAACGCTGGCGCTGTGGCACCACCCGATGCAGGTTTCACGCTCTTCAAAACGCGCGCGTTTTTGAAACTCGAATTCGACTGGTTTCGCCTTGTGGGTGAGATACAGGATTCGCGCCGTACGGAGACATACTATGCCGATACAGACGGTCGTGATTTCAACACGGTTGAACCAATACAGGCCTACGCTGAGTTTCATTTTAAGAACCTGTTCGGTTATGATCGGCCATTAACGATTCGCGGCGGACGCTTCTCGCTCGAACGTCTGGATCGCCGCTTGGTGGGTCTCAACGAATGGCGTAACACTACGAATACCTTTCAGGGTGGGCGCATCACGATTGGCCAGAAGAGCAATGACTGGTTTCTGGATCTGATCGGCGCGCAACCGATTCAGCGGTATCTGTACGACTTGGACCAACCGGTTGGCAAACACTGGTTTTATGGCGGCGTGCTATCGATTCAAAAATGGTCGCATATCACAACGTTGCAACCATTTTATCTGGGATTGCAGCAAGATGGCCTTGCCAACGATCCCGTCACCGTCCCGGTGGGTCAGGACAACTCAGTAACTTCGCCGTCGATCATTAGGTCACGTAGCTACCGCAACATACATACCGTCGGTCTCCGTACTTATGGAAAGATTGGAAAGTCAGGTTTTGACTATGATGCGTCTTATCTCAAGCAATTCGGCACCCATGCGTTGGCCACTGTCGCAGGTTCGGCCGCTGAAACTCAACTGGACGCTTTTGCCGCCTGGGGCGAAATTGGCTACACTCTGAATGTTTCCTGGAAACCCCGCCTTGCCGGCTTCTATGCGTATATTTCAGGAGATAACCCGGATACGAGTACGAGCAACGGTGGCACCAACGAAGGTTTTGACCGCCTGTTCGGTTTCGGTCGTCCGTGGTCTTCGAATGACTTTTTCCGCGCAGAAAACCTGAACAACCCAAAAATTATTCTGGAGTTTGAACCGTTCAAAGATCTGAAAATCGATACCGCATACTCTTGGTACTGGACTGCACAACCGCATGCAGGCATTAGTGGCCTGAACATTGGTAGCGGTCAGGCAGCCCAGACTGTCAACAACAGCCTAGCCCCGACGAGCGCGACGAATGCACTGGCGAGCGTCGCCTCTGACAAGATCGGCGAAGAATATAACATTCGTATCCGTTATCCATTCCCGCATTTGAAAGTCGATGTCGGCTATGCCTACTTCAAAGCGGGCGATTGGTTGACCTATGTAAAACGCGGGGGCGATTCACACTTTGCTTACATACAGCTTTCCGCCCGCCTATGGGAATAGTGAAGTTTAATTTCAAGGAGCATACGATGAAAAATCTGAAAACCATTTACCTCTCTGCTATCGTCGCCGCCTTCATCGGCAGCGAGGTCGCGGCGAAGGATTACGAGCTCTTAAATGTCTCGTACGACCCGACTCGCGAACTCTACCGCGAGTTCAACGCGGCCTTTCTGCGGCACTGGAAAACGACGCATCCGCAGGATAACATCAAGTTCCGCCAGTCTCACGGCGGCAGCGGCAAACAAGCGCGCTCCGTCGTCGACGGCCTCGACGCCGATGTCGCGACACTGGCGCTTGCGAACGACGTCGATGTCATAGCAAAGGCGAAACTCTTGCCGCTCGATTGGCAAAAACGCCGGCCGAACAACAGTTCGCCCTATACCTCGACGATCGTGTTCCTTGTCCGCAAGGGTAATCCGAAGGGCATCAAGGACTGGGATGACCTGATCAAGCCGG
>JAFLED010000010.1 GCA_017302045.1 Spirochaetota bacterium | reverse complement strand
GATGGTTTCGGCATAAGGTGATTTTCTCTCGTGGACGAGTCCATACCAATCGGCCAGCGGGGGGGGCAAAAATATCGCCGGGCCCGGACTCAGTGCGTCGTTGCGCTGCAGTCACGGGAAATCCGTTATTTCATGACGGTGGTGCCGGTGTGTTTTGCGCCGCGCTGAATTTCGAGTTGCGCGCAGCTGATGTCGCCGGTGAGGCGCGCCGAGGGATGCAAAATCACAGCGTCGGCGTGCAGCACATTGCCTTGCAGAGTGCCTTCGAGATCGAGTTCGCGCGCGCTGACATTGGCCGTGACCTCGGCGTTCGCGGCGACAGCCACGCGCCCGCGGGCGATGAGCGTACCTGAAAGTTTACCCTCTACGGTGACGGCATGGTCGGTTTCAACCGTACCGCGGAACACCATGTCGTCAGAGATTACGGTGCCTTCGTGTCTTTCAGCCATGGATCTTGAACCTGAGGCAAAGCGGCACTGTCAAGGAGAAGTGTTTTGAAAAGATGCGTAAAAGAGGCTCTTTAGCTGGCGACCGTGGCGTCGTGGGCCCGGCGCAGCTGCGGTTTATAGCTGTCGGTAAGGGGAATCTCTACCCGCGCGATGGTCTCGTTCTTAAAATCGGTCGAAATCGTCAGCGCATGCGGATCAATCGCCGAAGACTTGAGTGCCATGAGGCTGAGAATGATACCGAGGCCGGCCCCTTCGGTTTCATCGACGTTCTCCATCATAAAATCGGCGATGTCTTCGCATTCCATCGCCTGCCGCAGTTTCTCGCGCACGCGCTGTTCTTCAATCGGCGACATCGGCAGGTTGTTCTTTACTTCGATAATAATACGCTCTGCATCGAAATCGAAAGACGTGTGCACATTGAGACTCGCTTCTTTCGCTTTCGCGCCGTATTCGAAAGGCATGGTGTCGGTGATCGCCTCACGAAAGAGTTTCATGCCACGTTCGTAATCCGCGGGGTTTTTGACATCGATGCTATTTTCGAGAAACAGCAGTTTTTTGAAGTTCGCTTTCGCGGCGTTCACAGTCAGTTCTTTGATCAGCATCGAAACCGCCGAAGCCAGCTCGGGCCGGTTGAACTTGGTCAGGATTTTTTTGATGAAATCCCGCATGAAAAATTCGGTGACCGGAATAAAACCGTAGGCTTTGACAATGAGCCTTTCTTCTGAATCGATAGCCTTGTTCGCAGCCTCGATGACTTTCTCAGAAAGCATCACGGGATTGGCGCGCATACTAAGGGCAAATTTTACGTCAACCCAAAGGCGTACATCGGTTTACACAGACTTCAGGTCGTTTATTCTGGCGGCGATGAAGGTTTTTTGCACTGGCCATGGGATGAATATCCTGTCGTGCGGGGTTCGTCGCTGCCTGGGTTCGTGGCCGCGCCCGTTCATTACCTTTGTTTCGCAGTACAAAAATGCCGACTGACGATATTGCCGAAATCGACTCCGACGAGGTGTTGATCTCAAACGGCGCCGACGTATTGGGGCTGATGTATGGCCGTGAAGAAAACAATATCATTCTTCATAAGAAAAATATCACACCGCAGTTTTTCGATCTCACGACCGGTGTCGCGGGCGATGTCGCACAAAAACTGGTGAACTACCGTTGCCGGATAGCCATCGTCGGCGATTTCTCGCATATCGAGAGCAAGAGTTTACGCGATTTTATCTACGAGAGCAATCGGCGCGGTAATATCTTTTTCGTCGCAACTGTGGCAGAAGCGCGGCAAAAGTTGTCTGCCGCGTAATCGTTACCAAAGACCATTCTCGAGTAGGTATGCTTTTACGATTTCCCTCGCCTGTTTACCGCCGAATGCCTTTTCGGCCGTCGCTGTCAGATCGCTGAAGTTTGCGGCGACGGCATATTCTTCTGCGCCGCGTGTCAGATAACCGACAAACCAGCCGAAGCGGCGGTTCTTATCTGCTTCATAGGTGTTCGAACCCGTCTTGCCGCTCAGCGTATAACCGCGCGGCGAGGTTTCGAGATAGGTGAGCTGCCGCGTCAGATTTGCCGCGCGCGCCGCAACGGGCAGGCGGTCGTCGAATAAGCGGCGCCAGAAGTCGGTCTGCTCATACGCCGAAATTGCCAGCGCCCCTTGCGGGTCGTCTGGTGCTTTGAGCCAGGCGTCGGTTAAGCCCGCCGCAATATTCTCATTGCCATATTTGAAATCCGCGAGGTATTTGCGGATGCGCGGTTCGGTCAGTATCGGTGTCAGGCGCTGTGAAAACCAGACAACCGAGTCGCGCAACCAGGTTTCGGCATTATGGTCGCGGTTCCAGGCGTCGATGCCGCGCGGTTGGCCATCCCACTGCAGCGTCTGCTTTTCATCGCGCAAAATTCCCGAATCAAAGGCCATCAAAGCGAGCGGCACCTTGAAGGTCGAGCAGGCGGGAAATCTCTCGCGGCAACGCTTTTCATTCCAGACATTTTCGGTCGTGCCGGTGCGCGCATTCACAACCAAAATGCAGACGTCTTTGCCGGGATATGGATTACGTTTTTGGCAGGCGTATATCGCCAGACAAAGCAGCGGCATAATAACGCGGTAAGTTTTCATCAGAAGCGAATTTCTCCCCGTTTCCATTCTTCGCCGGCGCCGTTATGCAGGGCATAGCGCAGCGAACCTTTGCGGCCATGGATTCTCAAGACGCCGAAATTGTAATCGGGCAAGGTCTCGCCGTCGCGGTAACGGTCGGGCTCTTGCGAACCGTCGTACCAAACGGTGTTCATTCCACTTGCCATGAGCTCGACGAGCGGGTAGGGCAGAACGTCGTCGCGATGCGAGACCTGCGCAAAATGCCGGTCGCCGGTGATGATGACCCATTTGCCGGTTTGCGCCGCTGCCATTTCGCGAAACAGGCGGGCGCGCTCGCGCGGAAAAGCTCCCCAGCGTTCACCCTTGTAGTCGTCTGAAAGTACCGGCGTCGAGGTTACAAAGAGGCGCAGGTCGGCCTTGCGTGCGATCAGCATCGACAGCCATTGCCACTGCGCCTCACCCAGCACGGTGGATGTCTCGCGGTTGTCGTCGACATACGTGCGTGTGTAGGGTGGAATTTTAGGACCGTATGTCCAGTTTGTCCTGAAATAGCGTACATCGACGACAATAATCTGGATGATCTTGCCGCCGATGGTCATTTCTTCGGCGGTGTAAATACCCTCTTGCTTGCGGCGCAGCGAGTCTTTGGGTTCGTCGAACGCATCGAGAAAGATTTTCTGCATCTGTTTTTTTTCGGCATAGTTACCGCCGATGTCGTTGAGGCCATAGTCGTGGTCGTCCCACATCGCGAGAACGCGCGTGCTCTTCTTGAACGCAATATAGTTGGGGTCGGCGTTGAGGCGCGCAAAGGCGCGGCGTTTGACACCCATGTCGTGCGTGTCGGCATAGATGGTGTCGCCCATAAAAAGAAACAGCTTTGGTTTCTGTTCGGCGATACGGTTCCAGATCGACGTGTCTGAAAATTGCTGCAGGCAAGACGAGAAGGCGATGATGTAATCGTCGGGGTCGGGTGCGCGTACTTCACCCCCACGGCAGGCGATGGCTGTGACAAGTGTGTATACGCCGAGTTGGCATGCTAATACAAGCGAAAGTGTCGGCGATAGATTAACCATCATCTCTTATTCTGCCATAGACCTTTTTCAATAAATGTCCAGAAGCTACAGCCCTAAACGACTCGTCATTCATCAGCTTGGTAAAGATCTTCTCATTGCCGTCCATGCGCTTGATGAAGTAATCCATGAGCGCTTGGTCGAATACGATCTTGAAGTTATCGAGGGTGTTCACGCGACCTGCGGCTTGCAGCGCCTCATCGTTAACGGCCTCTTCGGCTACTTGATCAAAGAATAACTGATCGGCCTGGGTAAAGTCGGTGCCAAAGCGTTCGTTGAGCATATCGACTAGCTCAGAAAGCCTGATCTTTTCTTCGTCGGGCTTTCCAGTACCGACATCGACAGGACCTTTCAGTGGGTCGGCAGTACCAGATTCGAGGTCAATCCGCCCTTCGCTGATCTTTTGTAGGCGATAGTACTTGAGATTTATGTCGTCATCGACCTCGGGTATTGGATCACCGATAGGCAAAGGCAGTTTCTTGATGTAATAGCGGATGACCGTGTAGTATTTCTCGTATTCCGCATCTTGAAACGGAACCATCTGCGAAAGATAGCTGTAGAGTAACTGAAAGGACTTCAACTTGGCGCGGAAATCTTCGCGTACTTCTGTCGACAGCTCTTTGAACCGGTCTACGGCGGGTTGCAGTATAGATTCTAACCGGCCGTGATCCTTTTTCGACTGGATTTCCTGCGGAGCGAAGAACACGTTGCAGAAAGCGTCGATCTCGTCATGGTGCAGAGTTTGCGCCGTGTCGATCTCTGACTTGAGTTCGGCCAGCCGGGCGTAATCCGCATGGCCGCCTGATTCAGTTATCTTGTAATAGGGCTTGAACGACTCAAAGATATCTTCGGTTTCATTATAGAAGTCGAGAACGAAAGTGTCCTCTTTACCGGCATGGGTTCTATTTAGGCGCGATAGGGTCTGCACCGCCTGAATGCCAGCAAGGCGCTTGTCTACGTACATGGTATGTAATAAGGGCTGATCAAACCCAGTCTGGTATTTCTCTGCAACGAGCAATACCTGGTATTCATTTGTGGCAAACTTCTCCGGAAGCTCTTTTTCTTTGATGCCACCGTTCATGCCGACTTCGGTATAGCTCACGCCTGGAATATCTTTATCGATGACAGTTCCCGAAAAGGCGACTAGCGTCTTGATACCTTGGTAGTTGTTGTCGTGAATATACTTATCAAAGGCTTCTTTGTATCTGACAGCATGCAGGCGCGAAGATGTCACCACCATCGCCTTCGCGCGACCACCGATCTTGTGCATAGTATGCTGTCGAAAATGCTCTATCATTACCTCGGTCTTCTGTGCAATATTGTGCGGATGCAGGCTCATGAAACGCGCCAGCGCTTTTGCAGCCTTTGATTTCGGAACGAGCGGGTCCTCCCCCGCTGTGTTCACCAGCTTGTAATAGGTCTTGTAAGTTGTGTAGTGCTCCAGAACATCCTTGATGAAGTGTTCCTGAATCGCCTGCCGCATGCTGTACAAATGGAACGGGGAATTGCCATTCTCACCGGGTTCGTCAAAGATCGAGAGGGTCTTTTCCTTAGGCGTGGCAGTGAAAGCAAAGTAGCTCAGGTTCTTCTGGCGACTGCGGCCAGCTGCCGCCTTAAGTATCGCCTCGTCGATATCGGATAAATCCTCCTCTTCTGCACGCTGCCTGACGGTCTGCTCAATTTCGTTCATCGAAAGCAGGTGCCGCACTTCGGTTGCAGCCTCACCCGACTGCGAGCTGTGTGCCTCATCGACGATGATGGCAAAGTTACGCGATTCAAGCCTTTCGATGTGGCTTGCCGCAAACGGAAACTTCTGTAGCGTCGTGACGATAATCGGTGTGCTGTTTTGAATAGCCTCTGCCAGCTGCGCTGAATCACGGTCAATCTTGACCACGACACCCTGCTTGTGCTCAAATTGATAGATGGTCTCTTGTAGTTGCCTGTCGAGCACCAGCCGGTCAGTGATGACGATTACCGTGTGGAATATCTTCTCATCTTTGTCATTGTGCAGGTTGGATAGCCGGTGCGCAAGCCAGGCGATTGAATTACTCTTTCCACTACCGGCAGAATGCTGTACCAAATAGTTGCGGCCAGGGCCCTTTGCCTTCGCGTTTGCCAGTAGTTTCCGTACGACATCCAACTGGTGGTAGCGCGGAAAGATTAGCGATTCGCTGGTCACCTTCTGCAAATCACTTTTGCCCGAGCGCGTTACTTCAATCTGCCGCTCTTTCTTCTCTATGTGCAAGAATCGTCCAATGATATCGAGCAGAACGACGGGACTGAAAACATCTTCCCACAAATAGTGGGTTCTGTGTTTGCCGGGTGGCGCGACTGGATTGCCTGCACCCTCATTCTGCCCTTTGTTGAATGGCAGAAAATACGTGCTCGCACCATTCAGCTTGGTCGTCATGTAGGCCAGGTCAGGGTCAACGGCGAAATGCACCAAAGTGCGCTTCTTAAAGGTGAAGATCAGCTCGCGCGGATCGCGGTCGTTCTGGTATTGCCGCCTTGCATGCGATACATTCTGCCCTGTGAAATGGTTCTTGAGTTCGACGGTAATGATCGGTATGCCATTCAAAACAATCACCATATCGAGCGAGTTGCGGTTCACACTACTGTAATGCAACTGCCGAATCACGCGAAAGCGGTTCTTATGAAATAGCTCCTCGAGCTCAGGCGTCATGCCATGAGCCGGTTGAAAGTAAGCGATACGAATGGTTCGACCAAAGCATTTAAAGCCATGGCGCATGACTTCGAGCGCACCGAGGGAATTCAGCGCCTTAACCAGATCGTCAACAATCAGCTTATCAGTGCGATCAGCGTTGGTGCGTTCAATGGTGGCATAGGTTTCGGCCTGAGTGTCTTTGACGAAAGCGATGACCTCGGCTTTGAAGAGGGCAATATCCTGGCTATAGTCGGCGTCTTCGAGACTTTGGTATTTGTGAACGTTGAGCAAATATTGCTCAATCGCTGTTTCGAGGGCTGCTTCGTTGGTCACACTCATTTGATCGGCTATAGATATTTGGGCCCCGTAACGGGCTTATGAGACTTTTGGAGAAAGCTTATGCGCTTCAAATGCAAAACGACGCTTGATCAGATCGTTGATCGGGTAACGCAGCGGCTGATATGATCTTTTATTCGTATTACCATTCGTACACCTCCTCTTGTAAGCCTTCTGATATAGTATCGGTTCGCATCTCAATTTCAAACAAGGTACCCGGATAAAATCCATCGGCTCTCAGCTTCTGCAAGTGAATTTCACCATTGCTAAGCTTGCAGTTCAAGATACCACCCGCCGAGTAAATTGTCAACTTTCACATTGCCAGAGTTGCCGAATTCATGAGATTTTGAACCGCTCCATACCCAGTTTTTTGCCGCCATATCTTTGTACAAACTGTTCAATCGGGAAAACGTAATCAGGCGCGCCGAACAGCATCGAATTAATCTCAATCATGATTTGTCCCCAGTTTTCAATGCTGCGGTGTTCATGCGCATAGTCAATCATATGTTGAACCGAGCCTTTCATCGAGTTCATGATACCAATAAGGCGCTTGTAGTTATCGCCTTTAACGAAACGCATTTCCTGACTGGCGCGCATGAAGCTATCGATTTGCTCCGATGGCACCTCATAATGCATGAGTGTTTTCAAAAGATTGTCGCGTATGATCCATGGTAAATCTTCGGGATGAAGATTTCTGACAACGATAGGAATACTGAACCAGGTCAGCTTATGCACCAAAAGCAGCGCTGAGGCATCGCTGTAGATTTCCAGATCGGTGCAATACCAAACATGGTTTTCATCAGGATTGATTTTCGCTATTTCTTCTCGATCAGTAAGAACCTTTTCAAGCCGGGTCTCTTTAATCGCTTTTTGTGTGAGATTGATGAGCATCAGTGGTTGTCTCGTTGCATTATTCCCTCGTAGCATTCGTAGCCAGGGGTTTAAACCCCTGGCTACGAGGGCTACGAGGCTCCGCGGCGGCGAGAAGATCCTTTATTTCATCTCGGCTGGATTCCTTGGCATGATGAATTTTCTGGTTCTCAATATACCGGTAAACCGGGTCGAACCCCAAGCGATCTACCGTGAATGCATAGTAGCCATTCTGCCAATAAAGACCATCGACCTTGCGGGACGTGAAGCCCTTGAGGTGCTTCATGCAGTCTGCCACTGAAAGGCGCGGCGGGCACGAAAGCAACAAATGGACATGGTCATCGCTGCCATCGGCAATGTGAATGCGTACGCCTAAATCGCGACCCTTTTCATGGAGCAGATCACGCAGCTCGGGCCAAACCTGCGCAGTCAATAATGGTAAGCGTCGCTTCGTGGCGAATACGACATGGTAATTTAGGCTATGATAACTTTGCCCTCTAACATTAGGAGCATTCGTAGCCAGGGGTTTAAACCCCTGGCTACGAAGGCGACGTTTTTTAAGCAGCGCCATGATTCCTCACATCGATCTGGCCTATGACAGCGGCTGTGATGATTGCCGTACGATATTCCTGAAGCTTTTCCACCGCATGCCCAGTAGCACTAATGACGACATCAATCCGATACATCTCCCCGTGCACTTTGTTCAATATCGATTTCTGTTCTTCTATCGGTGGCACCGGGACGAGTAGATTCTGATACTTATCGGCTCCAATATTCTCGATGGTCGCCTGAATAAACACGCTGCTCTTCCAATCATCATATTGGCTTGATTTGGTAAATGTGTAGAGGAACTGATCAACGATCTGTTCGTGATCGGGTCGTGCGCGAATCAGGTAGCCGGCGTGGCACGCGACTCCTTGGTAATCTTTAAATATGAATGTCTTCCCTACTGTCGCGCCGCTTCGTGCGAATAAGATATCACCGTCCATCAGCATGTAATCGCGAGCCTTTTCCGGCTCAAGCGATTTGAAAGTCTCAGGTCTGAGCTTACCATCGTCGCCGAAATCTGTGATTCTTATGTACCTTGGTAACGCGGGATCATCCAATTCTGCTGATTCATTAGCTCCATAGCGCAGCTTATCTGAGACCACAAACTTCAACCTCTTGACTTCCCAATGCGCCGGCACCTGCCCCAACCACGGCACACCCGAATCTTTCATCGGTGCGTCGGGATTCAAGCCCTTCGTCACAGCATGGCTGATGAGCGCGGTGCGCTTCTCTTTCAGCAGCTCGATCATGCGCCGTTTCTTGTCGATCAGTGAATCGATTTGTGCTGTCTTGTAATCGAGAAAGGCGGCGATGGCGTGTTGTTCGTTGAGGGGTGGGAGGGGGATGGGAAGATTACCCATGAATTCCCATGAAGCTCGAGGCATCTTCGCTCCGTAGGTAGAGCTATCGATGATGTTAATGCAGCTTTTCGAACGGAGAAGATGAGCCAGAAAAGTGTGTGTGATGTCTTTGCTGCATCTTAACACATAGAAATCACCGATTGCTAAGCCCGCCTTGGTTGCCAAATACACCTTAGCCAAGTATGGTCGTAATTTACCAAATAGCAAATCATTATTCTGGAATTCAATTCCTTCACCCTCGTACTCGCTGTCTGACGCAACAAACTTACCGCTCCAACTCTCCACATTTTCTAGTGCGATACGGTTAGCTTCATCGGTATTCGGTAGTGGTCGTTTGGTCACTAGCATAACGGCAAACTTTAACTTCCTGAACTGCCAATGCCCAGGCAACACTCCGAACCAATCGGAAACCGGATCCTTCACTTCAGATTACTCCACATCGGCACATCAGTCCAATTATCTGCAAAGCCCATATCGCGCCTCGGGCTCGCATTGAATCTTCGAGCTCTTGGTAGTATAACAATATGATGCTTCATTTGCCTACCGCCATATATTCATGCTCTGCCATCCGCCGGGAAAACCCATCGCTTGCTGTTGTGCAACTGGTATTGTTTGCACATGACTTGCCAATCTTCTGATCCAACTCGTACCAGGATTTATCGGTTTCATCAAATGCGCCAAAACAAGCAGGTAGTTATAGACCTGACGTGCTGCTTGCTTTTGCGGAGTGCCGCTCGTCGATGGCACCGTCTCGATAACCATTTCATGAATCAGGCGTTTTATGTTGGGCAGCTGCAAGATTAAACGGCGATTCCAGAGTCTGCCGTGGTGGGCGCAAATGTTACGTATGGGCGTTAAAGCATGTAGAACTTGTTCAAAGATCTCTATCTTGGGCATACCGAAACTTCTCGCAACTTCATTTTTTACTGCCGTCGCCTTCGTCGATTTAAACCAACGCGACAGAGTTCCGAGACTCATTGTTTCTACCACCGCCCAAATAGGCGGCATGAAAGGTTTTTTGTACGTATCACGATAATGAACAACGAAAGTTTCGCCGCTGGTTTTAAGGTCTTTAGCGCGATCTGCAACATCGTTGCTATGATCCCACGGATCTTTAAAGAGCTCTGATTTCAAATACGCGTGCGCGCCATGTCTCATTGCCATCGCATTCGCCCAATGCGCGCGGGTTGCGGTTTCAATTCGTTCGATGGCTTCCATGACGAGCAATCGCAGTTTGCGATCAAAAATATACAGACTTAATACCTGGTCAAATGTCGTTCCAGCATTGAAATTGTGATTGCGAGACGCACCGCTGGCAACTGGTAATTCAAACGGCAGCCAATAAGCGCTCAGGCGGTAGTAACCAATATGCGTAAGATAGTGCTTGGCACGCTCAATGCTGGCAATCTGCATACCTCGCGATTGCAGCTGAGTTACCTGATCATCTATGGAAAGGGGGCGCTTGTTGTAGACCACGCGGTCACCCTGCCCCTATAAATAAGTAACCCCCCGGTTTGAGCTTCCTACGGTTTCCCATAAGAGTCGCTTGGGGGGTGTTGTTACTAGTAATATCGTCATTTTGCCCGGGAGCGTCAAATATAAATTGAGAATAACTTGTCCTGCGGCCGCAGGACATAAAAAGACCCGCCAAATTTGAGCTTGCACTTGCGCACAGAGGCTTGGCGGGTTTGCTGTAAACAATATCGGTATTTTGCCCGGGATCGTCAAATATTAATTGCCTCTTCGTAGCCACGGGTTTAAACCCGTGGCTACGAGTCATGTAGTCACCTCGCTGAGCATCTTCATGATCTCTTGCTCGATGGCCTTAATTTCAGATTCAATCTCTTTCAGCGGTCGGGGTGGTTCGTACTTGTAGAAGTAACGATTAAAGGGTATTTCATAGCCCACCTTGGTTTTTGTGTGATCGATCCACGCATCGGGCACATGCGGCAGCACTTCACGCTTCAGGTAGTCCTCGCAATGAGCTTTGAAGTCGGGCAGATCATCATCGTTGATAGGGAGCTTACTCCCATCTGGCAGCGGCACGATCTCGGTATCTCTCAAATCGGTGTCGGGTTCGGGCTTCCCATGCCGATCCACGCAGACGTCTGCCGTTTCGTCGCGCTCGGACAGCGAACTCATTATTGCTTTCATCACCGGTGCTGGCAGACTGAGCTTTGCAGCCTCGAGCACAGCTTCGAGATCCGCTTTGAATGTATCGCGGTTCTTCCATACACCCTTCGTAGCCACGGGTTTAAACCCGTGGCTACGATCCAGGGCTAACAGAATATCTGACTGTAATTTCTCACCCGCGGCAATCTCTGCGGCGATGACCTTCTTGTCCTTGAGTTTCTTAGAAGTCGCCAGCGCTTCAAAAGCCGAATGCGCTTTGAGTATCTCTATCCGCTCTGGCGTAACCTGAAAACTCAGCTTCAGCGGTCGCTCAACGGTAATCTTCAGATAGCCAAAGTCCTGGTTGCGAAAGGTCTTGCTATTCTCAGCATCTGCAAACTCACCATAGATTTTCGCAATCGTATCGATGTGCGCAGCAGAAAGTTCGTTGCGCTTATTGCCAAGGCTTTTCTTCATCTTCTGATACAGGTTGGTCGCGTTGATGAGCTGCACTTTTCCCTTACGCGCTTCAATCTTGCGGTTGGTTACGACCCACAGATAAGTAAAGATGCCGGTATTGTAGAACATCTGATCAGGTAGCGCAATGATCGCTTCAAGCCAGTCATTCTCAATAATCCATTTGCGGATGTTCGACTCACCCGAACCTGCGTCGCCGGCGAACAGCGGCGATCCATTGAATACAATTGCTAATCTCGAACCATCGCCACCGTCGGCCGGTGGCTTATGGAACTTCGAAATCATGTGCTGCAAGAACAGGAACGAGCCATCGGAGATACGAGGCAAACCTGCACCGAAGCGGCCATTGAAACCCTGTGTTTCATATTCTTTGCGAACAACATTCTCCTCGGGCTTCCATTCAACGCCGAATGGCGGGTTCGAGAGCATGTAATGAAACTTCTTATCGGGGTGACCGTCGCGCGTCTTGCCGTCGCCCAGCGTGTCACCGAAGGCAATGTTCTGCACATCCTCACCTTTGATGAGCATGTCTGATCCGCACACGGCATACGATTCAGAATTGTATTCCTGACCAAACAGGGCCAGGTTAGCCTGCGGATTGTGCTCGTGAATGTATTCATCGGCGATCGACAGCATGCCGCCAGTACCGCAAGCAGGGTCATAGATTGTGCGCACGATACCCCTCTTTGTCAGCGTGTCACCGTCTGGATCAAACAGCAGATGCACCATCAGGCGAATGACCTCGCGCGGCGTGAAGTGATCCCCCGCTTCTTCATTGGCCTGTTCATTGAACTTACGCACCAACTCTTCGAATATGTAGCCCATCTCGATATTCGATACCCGACTGGGGTGCAGATCAATGGCTGCGAAGTCTTTGACGACCATGAAGAGGCGGTTCGCGCTTTCCAGCTTCTCAATCTCATCCTCGAAATTAAAGTGCTTGAGAATCGCCAGCGCCGAAGGCGAGAAGGATGTCATATAGCTGACGAGATTAGCTGCGATATTGGCGGGATCACCGAGCAGCTTTTCGAAATCCAGCTTGCTGGTATTATAGAACTTCTGCCCGGCCACACGCTGCAATACGGGCTCGATATTCTGCAGCTTGCCCCCTTTCAGGGTTTTGAACTGTTCAAGTACCTTGTCCTTCGTCGGCGCCAGAACACAATCGAGACGACGCAGCACCGTCATCGGAATCATGACCTTGCGGTACTGGGGTGGCCGGTAAGGCCCGCGCAACTTTTCTGCGATGTTCCAGATAAACTGAATGTGTTCTTGGTGTGTTTGGCTCATCGTGGTTCAATATCGTTGGGTAATTAATAGTTCGTCCATCGCATGAAAATCGGTCTGTGATGTCAAACAATGAAGAGCGAAACTACTCGAACGAGTTATTCGCCGGATTTCAGAGCTTGTTCAATTTCACTCAAAAACCGCGCGCGCAGATCACTATCGCGCGGAAACAACTGTGTGTAGAGCAGTATCACAAGCCGCTCTTTCGGATAAACCCGGTAGAATGTGCCCAGAATTCCGTACCAGCCGTATGCACCCTCGGGCTGCGGATAATCCTTCGTGACCGGGCCCGCAATTTCAAAACCATAACCAAAACCCGCACCGCCGATTTCATAACGTTCGCCGACCTGGTTGGTCGTCATCAGCGCGACGCTTTCGGGTTTCAGGTAGCGCACGCCGTTATATTCGCCGCCGCGCCGTATCATCTCGAGAAACCGTGCATAGTCGTGAACGGTCGAGACTAAACCGGCACCACCCGAAAGATTGCGCGGGCTACCTTCGGCATGTTTGCCCTGAAAGGCCGAGCGTTTGAGTTCGTTTTTCGATTTTTCATACTGTACGGCGAAACGGTCTCTATCGGCTTCTGGCAGAAAGAAGTGTGTGTCTCGCATTTCAAGCTTATCGAGAATGCGTTGCTGTATAAACTCGTCGAGTTTCATGCCCGAGACTTTTTCAACCACGCACCCCAGAATGTCGGTGCTGTAGCCGTACATCCAGCGGGTACCGGGTTGCGCCATGAGCGGCAGGTGAGCCATTTTCGTGGCCGCTTCGCAGATCGTATCGGTTCTGGCAGCGAGATGCCAGGCATGGCCCAGCGCAGGGCCGAAGCCCGCGGCCTTGTAAGCATCCGAAATATTCGGATGCACTCCGTAGGTGATGCCCGAGGTGTGCGTGAGCAAATGGTGTATCGTGATCGGGCGGTAGAGTGGCACCGGACGCGTCGCCTGTTTACCCGGTTTATCGGGTATCGGGGGAGCACCCGGTATCGGTTCTGCGACGCGCGCGTAATAAAACGGGCGGATATACTTACCGAGATGGTCTTCGGGTTTGAGTTTGCCTTCTTCGATCAGCATCAGCGCGGCAACGCTCGTGAGTGCCTTCGTGTGCGAGGCGACGCGAAAGATGGTGTCCATGCGCATGGGTTTTTTCGCCTCGCGGTCGGCCCAGCCGGCGGCATGTTCATAGACGGGCTTACCGTCGCGCAGCACGAGCGCTACGAGGCCGGGAACCTTACCTTCGGTAACAAAAGGATCGATCGCCGCGTCGATACGCACCAGACGCTGCCTGAACGGGTCGCTGCAACCCAGCATGAGGGCGGCAAACAGCAAGGGAGTGATGCGCATTTACCGATTATCGGCTGGCCAGCTTGGTTCCGCGATGCTGTTCGGCGACCGCCGCCTGCACTTCGGCGATGATTTTTTCGCGCATGTCAGAACCATTCGGGAACAGCTGTGTCATCTGCAGCATGACGATTTTCTCGCGCGGGTAGACGCGCAGATACGGGCCATAGGCCCCGAACCAACCGTAAGAAAATTCGCCGTAGGGGCTTTCTTGCGAACGATCAAGCACCTCGAAACCATAGCTGAAACCATAACCTTTCTGGCCATACCGTTCGCCGACCTGGTTTGTCGTCATGCGTTGCACGGTTTCAGGTTTCAGGTACCGCACGCCGTTGTATTCGCCGCCGTTGCGCAGCATCTCGATAAATTTTGCGTAATCGGTAATCGTCGAGAGCATGCCCGCCCCGCCGCCAAAATTGACGCGCGGACCTTCGACATACGCACCCTGGTAAGGCGAGCGCGCGACTTTGCCGTTGCCGTTGCTGCCATAAAGCACCGCGAGCCGGTGTTTCTTTTCTTTCGGTAAATAAAAATGCGTGTCGTGCATGCCGAGCTTTTCTGTCAGCCGTTTGTGAATGAACTCGTCGAGTTTCATGCCCGATACTTTTTCGATTACGCAGCCCAGAATGTCTGTGCTGTAACCATAGACCCATGCGTTACCCGGCTGCGTCACGAGGGGAATCCGCCCGAGTTTATAAGCGGTACGACAAATGTTTTCGTAACTGCCCGCAAGGTACCAGCTCGGCAACGGGCCGATGCCGAGATTCGCTTTTTTAAAATAGTCCTGAAAGTCGCGGTGCATGGCATACGAAATGCCCGATGTGTGTGCGAGCAGGTGTTCGATCGTTATGGGGCGATACTGCCGTTCTTCTTTCAGAACATTCTTTTTTGTGACGGGATCGGGCGGCACCGTTTCGTCTTTTTTCGCGACCTTCGTATAATAAAACGAGCTCACGTATTTGCCGAGCGGCTCGTCGAGTTTGAGCTTGCCTTCTTCGACCAGCATCAACGCGGCGACGGTCGTCATTGCCTTTGTCAGCGAAGCGATACGAAAGATCGTGTCTTTCTGCATCGGGCGTTTCGCTTCACGGTCGGCCCAGCCCGTGGCGCGTTCGTATACGGGTTCGCCGTCGTGCAGAATTAACCCGACAAAACCTGCAATTTTTTCATCTTTGATATAGGGGTCGACGATGTTATCGAGCCGCGCGAGGCGCTGTTTGAGGGGGCTGGTAGTCTTATGGCAGGCCGCGGTGAGGGCCGCGAATACAACGAAAACAAAACTCAACTTCATAGCTGCCAAACCGAGCGGCAAATTCGATGTCTATCTCAGATTGTAAAGCGTCAGCCATTGCGGCAGCACAAATTTCCAGTTGTGTTCCCGCATCGCCCACGTATAGGCCGCTTTTTGCATTTTTTTGCGTAGCGTAGGATTTCCCCCGGCCTGCATTAGGGCGTCGGCAATCGCGGCGGCATTTTTTTCGGGTATGAGCAGGCCACGATGCTGGCCGATTTGTTCGGGCGTACCCCCGTTATCGGTACCGACGACAAAGCAGCCTGCCATCATTGCGTCGATCAGCGAGAGCGAATACATTTCATCGTAACTACCCAGCACAAAATAATCGGCGGCTTTAAGAAACGGGATAAAATCTTTCTGGAAGGGCAGCAGTACGAAGCGGCAGCCGTCGCCCGTGTTTTGAGCCGCCGTTTTCAGGTATTCGAAAGCCTGCGTCGCTTCGGGGCGATAGAACGGTTTTTTGCCGGCATCAAAGCCCAGAATCGTGGGCTCTCCGATTTGCACAAAGACCATTTTTTTCCGCCAATTCTCACCGATGAATTTCGCCGCGTCGGCAAATTCGCGCACCCCTTTCATCGGATCTAAACGGCAGAGTGAAATGACAATCTTCTGACCCGCCTTGAGGCCGATGGTTTTTTTCGCGTTTTTAATTTTTGCCGGTGGTACTTTGAAAGCCTCCGTTTCGCGGCCATACCGTATGCAGGCAATCTGCTGCTCTGTAACAGGCAGGCGCTCGAGGGCCAGCGCGTTCATGATCTCAGACGTCGTAACTAATTTTTCCAGGCGCGAGTAGACGAGACGATGAAAGAGATCTTTTTTATTTCCGAAACCCATGTATTGGCTGAAGATGTGCCTGATCTTTTTGAAAAAGAAAGCGAGCGCCACCAAAATCATGTCGTCGCGCCAATGGCTATGCCAGATCTTCACCGCATAGCGGCGGTGAATACGGCGCAAGACCCGCATACGCGCCATGCTATAACGCGAGCCCTGCCGGATAAATTCGACCGGTATGTTCTTTGCCCTGAGGTCTTCGACCATGAAAGAGTTTTCGTCGCAAACGACGATCTGTTCGACACCCGCAGACGCCAATTTGAGAATCAATTCACGCACATAGAGTTCGAGGCCTCCGCGTGAGACCGAGGTCATCACATGCGCGATCATTTATTCGTACCGGGTTCTTTTTCCTGGGGCTCGGCGCCACCGGCTTTGTCGACGGGTTCGAAGTATTCGAGTTTCGAGAACGACGCGGGGTGGGGGCGCCGCGACAGCATGGAAAAATCTTCGCCCGCGCGTTCTTGCCAGCCCGACTTGCTCTTGTAGGTATCCGCAAAAAAAGCGAAGACGCTGAAGGTGCCATCCGCATTTTTTGCGCGTATTTTGCGCAGTTCTTTGAACAGGTACTGCAGTCGAAAACTCTGGCCGTCTTTGAGTTCGATGCGCACCTGCGCGGGTTCGAATTCGAATACCTCGCCGTCTTTTGCGGCCGCGACCTTGCGTGCGCGGTAATTTTCTATCGCGAGTTCGCGTATATCTTCGGCGCGCACGGTCTGGTTGTACTGAATTTGCCCCTTCTTGTGCGTGAACGAATACGATGCGGGCAAGGCAGCTTCGGCGACGAGAACCGATTTGTCGCCGAGGTGAATACGCAAGCGCATATTCGCCAGCGGTACGGTTTTTACAGTTGCCGCGTTTTTTTTGTTACGTGTCGGTTTCGCGGCACCTTCAACCTGCGGTTCGGGTACGGTCGGCACCTGCGGCGCCGAGGGGTATTCGATGGCGACCAGCGACGTAGTGATGAGAATCAAAAACAACCGACGCACACGCTCATCTCGGGGTAAAATCTGCGCCGGCAAGCGTTTTTGAATTATGTCTCTTCTTTAAGGCTGAAGACGGATGTCCCGCTTTGCGAAAAAAGCTGTCTCGGCTGTGGTAATCCCACAGCGTTGTGCATGCAGATTGTGATGAACGGCGTGCGGGGTGAAAAGCGCAAATGCGTCGTCTGCGGGCAAGAGTTCATCGGCAAGGGGCGGCAGAAGACCTGCGGGCATCTCTGCTCTGATTCGCCGAAGATGCTTAAAAAGAAAGGGCGCAAAAAGCTCGATGCGTTTTTGAAAAGGCAGGATTACTGATGTTCGTATTTTTATCGGCGCTCGCGGGCTTACTGGGTTTTGCCGTCGCCGGTTTTGCCGCGGGTCTCGTTCTCGGCAGTGGGCCAGTGCAGTCGCATGCGCTGAGCGCGACAATCGTGGGTGGTTTGTTTGCGCTGTATTTTGCTCCTGTGGGTTTGCTCTCGGGACTCGTCGGTTCTTTGGTCTTGCGCGAACGCAGCACGAAAAAGATGACTTTAATTCTGGTTGTGTGCTTTTTGGCGACCGCTATAGCGTCGTTTGCTTATTTTTACTGGCAGACTTTCAAAAGAGGATAAACCATGGGAAAGGGAAAATTCGTCGCGCTCTCAACGCTTTTCGGCCTGCTTGGCTTCGCACTGGCCGCCGCGGCCGCAGGCTTTATTTTCGATAAGCTGGGCGACCAGCATCCGCATGGCCCCGGCTCGGTGCTGGTGGCAATCATTGCGGCGATTTACCTGGCGCCGGTGGGGGCAGTGACCGCCCTGATCGCTTCGCTCGTAATGAAAGAGCGTTCGTTTAAAAAACTTTCGCTGGTGCTGGTGCTTGCCTTTGCCGCGGTTATCGCCGCGCTCGTAGTCTATGTCAAGGTACTGGTCGCGCGCACATAAGTTCTTTACGGCGCAGCAAATGACACGGGCTTTTTTCTATGGCGTATAATTTCTTTCTCGTTGAAAAAAACGGTCCTGTTGCGACGGTCTGGCTCAACCGGCCCGAAAAACGCAATTTCATGAGCTGGGATTTCTGGCATGAACTGCCGCTGGTTGTCGAAGAGATCAATGCCGACGAAAGCGTGAAGGCGTTTATCGTCGCCGCGAAAGGCGCAAGCTTCTCGATCGGCATAGACCTGCCCGATTTTATCGAACGTTTTGCCTGGCTGGGTGACGCTTCGGGTGCCGAAGCGAACGAGAGGCTGCACCATTTTATCCTAACTTTACAGAAGGGCATGCGCGCTCTGGGCGATTCGCCGAAACCGTCGATTGCTGCGATTCACCGGCATTGTATTGGCGGTGCGCTTGACCTGATCTCGGCCTGCGACATCCGTTATGCGTCCGCCGATGCGATCTTCTCGCTCCGCGAAGTCAAGGTCGCCATCGTCGCCGACATGGGTTCGCTGCAGCGCCTGCCGTATATCATCGGCGAGGGGCAGACGCGCGAGCTGGCTCTGACGGGTCGCGATTTTGGCGCCGAAGAGGCACAGCGCATGGGATTACTCACCCAGGTTTTACCCGATAAAGAGACGCTCTATGCTGCCGCCCAAAAAACCGCCGCAGAGATGTGCGAAAACTCGGCGATCGTGACGCGCGGCGTAAAATACGTCATGAACAAACAGCGCGGTATGGATATCGACCGCGCACTCGATCTTGTGGCGCTCTACAACAGCGGTTTTCTGCAGTCGAAAGAGTTTGTCGACATGGTTAAAGGTTTCGCCGCGCGTCAGAAAAAGAAAGCCGGCTGAACATGAACCGCGCGGCGTTTCGCGTCCTGTTTTTCTTCGCGGCTTGTATCCCCGTTTTTGCGCAGATGCAGCAGAAGCCCTCGCCATTGCGCGAGCCGGCGGGCAGCAGGCCCGACAAGCCGGCTACAGAAACCGACGCCTTAAACCAGATCGCAAACCGTGCTGACTTCGATCTCATACAGCGAACTTATTATGCCGGTACGCGGTACGCGATACCGCATCTGATGTTTGTGATCGACCGCAATGCGTCGGGCCGCGTACATTTTGTAAATTCGCAGAAGTTCCGTTTTCATAAAGATTTTCTTTATGCGGCAGGCCTTGCGCCGGCGGGTGCGAAACTCGATAATGAGCTTTATTTTAAAGCCGAGCGCCGCTTCATGATCGGCACAGTCGCCTGGCAGGCGACCCTCCCGGGCTGGACATGGGAACTGTGGGAGGGCGATCTTCTACCCGAACCGCTGATCGCCGAAGCGCATGAAAGGCTTTCGGCGGTATTTTTCGAGAAACTTACTTACAAGCCCAACTCGTCGCGGCAAGAAGCCGCGGCGCTGGCGCTCAAGCTGCAGCATGTCACGCAGGCAGAGCTTTCGGGCAGGCAGGGTTACCTTGCGCTCAACACCGGCAAAGCGACAGGCCGCGTGCGCTTCGTGCAAAACGAGGCGGATTTAGAAAATGTCGAACACTATGATATCGTGGTGCTGAATTTTCTCCCCTTGAAGCTGACACCCGTGCGCGGCATCGTTGTCACGATGCCCTCGACGCCGCTTTCGCACATCAATATTCTCGCGCACGGCTGGGGCATACCCAATGTCTACATCAAAGACGCCGAAACAGTTTTTGCCCCGCTGCAGGGCGAATGGATCGAGCTCAACGCAGCCGAGCGCAAGTACAATTGGAAATCCGCCGCACGCGCGATCGCCTCGCCCACAACAACCGCGCCGGCCGCGCCGCCGGCCGATGTCACACGTCGGGATATTCTGTCGTTACGCGAACTGACCCGCACTTGGTCGGTTGCGTATGGCGCCAAGGCCGCTAATCTCGGAGAGATCTCAGCAAATCTCAAAGGCGAAGCGAATATTCCCGACGGCTTTGTGATCCCGTTTCATTTTTTCGCCGCGCACATGAGCGGTAACGGTCTCGACAAAAAGCTTGGCCAAATACTTGCCGCGAAAAATTTTAACGAAGATAAAACCATTCGCAAGAAGCTGCTCGCCGAATTGCGCCAGCAGATCGAACATACGCCGCTTGCTGCCGAGCTGCAAAAGCAGGTTGAGGTACGCTGGAAAAGCGAGCTTAGGTCCAAGCCGGTATTTGTGCGCAGCTCTTCGAATCTTGAAGACCTGAAAAACTTCAGCGGCGCGGGTCTCTATTTTTCGGCGGCGAATCAGGCTACCGTTGCGGCGATTGCGGCTTCGGTAAAGAAAGTCTGGGCATCGCTTTACAGTTTCGAAGCGTTCGAGGCGCGGCGCCACTTTGGTGTCGAGCAGTCGCATATCTACATGGCGGTAATAATCCAAATTGGTGTCGATATGGATCTGGGTGGCGTCTTGCTTACGCGCAATCCATATCTCAAAACCCGCGGCGATGCGGTGCTGATCTCGACTGTGTGCGGGCATAATTCGCAGATCGCCGATAACCGCGGTATGCCCGAGCAGATTTTGGTAAACTATGAATCGAATGCGGTTGTCGTCTGGACACGCGCGCAGCAAGAAACGGCGCTGCGCTTCGATAAAAAGGGGGAGTTAAAACCGACTCCCGCCGCCTGCGCCGATGCACAGGGCCGCATTTTGACCGACGCTAAAGCCCGGCTACTCTCGCATCTCGCGCTGAAGA
Source organism: Spirochaetota bacterium (assembly GCA_017302045.1). GTDB lineage: Bacteria > Spirochaetota > Leptospiria > Turneriellales > Turneriellaceae > Turneriella. Next base: position 8,439 of record JAFLED010000010.1, on the reverse strand, counting down.
TACGCGACGCTTTCGGTGAAAAGGCCGAACAGGATGTCGAATGGGGTATGCTGAAGGGTAAAATTTATATTCTGCAGTCGCGGCCTTACCGCGATTAGCCGAAATATTCTTTGAATTTTTTCTTTGCTTCTTTACCGAAAAGAATTTTGCAGGCGTCCTGGATGCCCTTCGATTTACGGATCTCGTCTTTGCGCATGACCAGCGCGATTTTCGAACGGCGGCGCAAAAAGTCTTCGAGTTTGGTCACCATCTCGCGTTTAGCCGCCTCTTTGATCTCACAGCGCGTGTATTCGGCGCCGTGAATTAAAACCTCAGCTTCGGCCGGGTTCTCGCGTATCTCTTCGAGCAACTCGAGCGCATGCGCGCCGTAACGCCGCCAGAAACGCGTCGAGAGTTTCTCATGCGCCTGCGGCGAAGTATAGCTGTCGAGATCCATCAGTTTTGCCTGGTGAAAATAATCGTCGCGCACCGAGTCGTGAGGCTCGCCATACCAGCGCCGCTTGGGAAAACGGAGGTTAATCCCCATTGCTTCGATGAATGCTGAAACCTCGTCGCCGACATTGAGGCAGTCGGTAAGTTTACCGCCGAAAATCGTCAGGTATTGTTTTTCGAGATCAACCTCGACTTCGTGTTTGCGCGAGAGCTGAACCCAGTCTTTATTGGTGCCTGAGTTTTTCTTTGTTACGAGCGGGCGCACACCGCAACGTTCGGCGATGACGTCTTCGCGTGTCAGCGGTTGGGTGAGCTTCAGGCGCTTATTGATATTATCGAGCACAAAATCGCGGTCTTCTTCCGTGACATGCGATTCGGGCGACGGCATGCGTGTGTCGGTCGTGCCGATGCAGGTCTTTGCGCCCATCGGTATCGCAAAAAACAGGCGGCCGTCGTCGGCGAAAAACGTCAGCACGCGCGGCTCTTTAGAGATGCGGTTTACGATCAGGTGGATGCCCTTGGAAAATACATGCTGGTGTTTGGTTTGCATGCGGGTTTTGCCGTTGAAGTCGTCGGCATAGGGGCCGCAGGCATTGACGAGTACATCGGCGGTGATTTTTATCTTTTTGCCGGTGAGCGCATCGCGCGCTTCGACGAGCCATTGGTTATCGCCGCGCTTTGCCGAAAGCACCTCGACATAGTTTGCGGCGATACAGCCGTTGTTGAGCGCGCTGCGTATGAAAGAAAAAACGAAGCGCGCGTCGTTATCGTGCAGGTACGCGTCGGAGTATTCGAAGCCACCGACGGCATTCGCCGTGTTGATGACAGGTTCATCTTTATTGATGCGGCGGCGCGAAAGATAACGCGGCCGGCGTGTGAAGAAGTTACCGATCAGCCAGTAGAACCAGGTACCGAGCCAGATAAACCAGACCGGGAAACGAAACCCCTTTTCGATCGTGGTAAAAAAACGGATTTCCTGGACCGTCGACGGGTAGTTCTTGATGAGATGATTGCGGGATTTACAGAGTTTGCGCACGAGGCCGAATTCGAGGGTCTCGAGATATTTGATGCCGCCCCAGGCGAGGTTCGACGACTGCTGGCTGGTCTCTGCTGCAAAGTCCCGGCGGTCGACCAGCGCGACCTTGGCGCCCTTGCCCGAAAGCGCCGCCGCAGAGACCGCGCCGTTGATACCACCGCCAACGACGAGCACGTCGAAGTGAATATTCTGCAGTTTAGCGATGTTGTTGGTGCGGAGAGTCACTGGGAGCGGAGTTGCAATGGAAAATGGCGTGTAAAATCCAATTTAGTAAATAGGATTTTACTTATCGCCACACTAGAAGTTATGTCCTTAATTTTTCAGCTGGCTTCTAATAGTCTATAAACGATTGGCGATCATCGGCATAAATCCGACAGTTATTTTCGAAAGAGTGTCTGTAACTGTTTCCATCGTGCTTCCCTAAGAAAGAGACATGATCTCGGTATGTTACGGCTTCTTTGAATGTATAATCTTGTAAGTAGTCTGATTTTACTGTATAGGTTCGCGAGGGGATATTCGTCGGATGATTAGTCGTTCCAGTAGTATTGTCCCGCCAAGGCCAAAGCCAATATGCGGCAGCAGTTAGGTCAGCCAGCGGATTGTCGTTTCTAGCGGGGGGGGCCCAGGGTTCAGCTACAATGTATCTGTAACCAAAATCTTCCGTAATATTCAATTCGACCACATGGTCATAGTTTCCTATTGGATATCGACGCCCATTTTTTAAGTTCAGGGTGCAGTCATTCTCTTTCTCTTTGCAAGTGACCGCAGCCCAATTTCTTCCGGACGCGCTGAAATGAAAATCCACAACTATCTCGGGAAATTCGACAAATTCCCCGCCATCAATAAATACATATCGACCCGTTCGAATGGCTCGAGCCTTGTTGTTAGCGGTCGAGTAATAATAGACTTGCCCGATGGGTTCTTTCAACGAGACGGCTTCTCCAAACAAGAAAACCTCGTCATCGAGCGAAAAGGCGACATCGCCGCGGCGATAAAAATTTTCGCGGTAGGTCGTATACGGGCCGGATGGCGCAATACCTGCCGTCGGTGCATAATGTAAAAAATACCGATATGCCTTATTGTCATAGATCACCCATTTATTACCGTGACAATAAGGCATCTCCGGATATGGCCCGTATTTCCGGTCATTGTGGATAACAAAATAGTTTTTCGTTCGCTCTTGCTTAGAGACGACAAAGCACCAATCTGTCTTATAAAACCCCGTGTTGTGTATCTCCGTAAATGGTCCGTGGCGTGTTCTGTCGCTCTGGATAAAGTTGCCGTTGTTCTGCTGCATGCTAAACGCATAATGACGACCAGCGGTAAACAGAGCTGTTGGCGTCACCCGTTCTGTCACAGCATCAAATGGGCCAAGTTTACGGTTGTTAATATTAATAAAGTACTTTCTTTTCCATTTTCCATTCCGTTGTCGCGCCTCATCTGTGTATGAGTACGCCAAAGCGTTGGCACTGGCATAACAGCTGTGTGCACGGGCACGAGAAGGCAATTTGATTGTCTTTTTCTCTGCGGGCAAGTCGCCCTTTTGGGCATATAGTCCATGAGTCTGGCTTCTTTGGGCCATATTTAACTCACAGGTTTTTCTTATGTTTGTCCTTTCAATCATGACGAGTATCTTACAGCTGACCAGATATTGTTTAGAATCTGCGTATTTGCAATTCCGCACTATTTTTTTCGAACTCCGCACGAGCTGTGTAAGCTCTCTATCCACCTCGGTAATTCCGAAGTCGGTCTCATCTCCGGGATGGTGAATCATTGCTGATCGGCAGATCTGAATTGCCCGTCGTTCCGCGTCGGTGTGGGCATTCGCTTGCGCTGAGGAGTTACGCTGTAATACTGTTTTGAGGCCGGGGACTGAGAAACCTTCGCCCTTAAGAATCAGTTTGTGGTCATCTTGGAATCCTTCTGAAAGAGACCATAACAAGTCGTTCTTTCTTCGGTCATAGGTTATTTTATTCGAAGTGTTGAGGCATTCCATCGCGAGCAACAATGCCGCACATATGCCGAATTCAATGAACTTCATGTGCTTCAGGTCAACTTTGCGAGACGCATAGATTTTCAACTTCTGATTCGTCGATGGAGAGCATACGAGTTTGCTTCTCGCATATTGCCAAAAAAAATGTTCGAAAATCGTATTTTGTTTTTTTTTGCACACTCGCTCCCAAGGATGGTTGAGAGAGCCTTTATCTGCCTGCACCCCGCCGCCTTTCATTTCCCTTTGAATTGGCTTGCGGGCACAGCGCCGCGCTTTTTCCGCGATCTATGATCGAGCGGAAAGATTTTATCCTGCGGCTCGTCGCAGAATTCGGAGCGTTTCTACGACGGGTTTTTGAAAAGAAACAAGACGACCGGCATGGTGCCGAGGTGCTCGTTGACGGCGCGTTGGAACAGATCACCGGTCTGAAACTTTCGCTTTTTCGGATGCTCGATTTTCAAAGCGGCCTGCGCATGATCGAAAGGTCGCGTACACTGAGCGCAGACGAGTGCATCGTGCTTGCACAGCTCTTAGTGGAGAAAGCCGATTTAGCCCAGGAAACCGATCTCAGTATGGCGCGCGGCTACCTGGGGTTAGCCCGGCAGCGTGGGCCGGTAGCCGATGCCGAGCTGCGTCAGCTCGTTACCGGCCTCGAAGCGAAACTAGGCTGACCTGCTCAGCCGCGTGAGCGGATCAACAGGCGGCGTTCGATCTCAAAAATCTTTTCAGGGATTTTCTCTTTGCCGAGATCTTTTTTGTCGTTCTCTTTAATGAAGAGGTCTGCGCCGTATTTTTCAATCGCCGGCTTGGGTTTGATGTCCCTGAGGCCAATGACCTGCAGCTGTATTGCACCCGCTTTGAGTTTGCCATCGACCGGTTCTTTGGCCAGCACGCGGTGAATGCAATAAACCGTTTCGCCTGATTTAGACGGTTGGGTATGATATCCTTCTGTGTAACCCAGGTCGGCGAGTGCGTTCTCAGAAACATCGCGGCCTGAAAGCCCCATGAGCCAGGCAAACACAAGACCGCCGTACGTGATCGGGTCGCCGCTCATCGCACCCGACATGCCCTGCGAATAAAGACGGTCGAAGTGCAGCGGGTGTGTGTTACCGACGCGGTATGTCCAGGCGAAGTGTTCGTCGGTGATCGTGCGGCCATTCGGTGAAACAATGATGTCGCCGACATTGAAGTCTTCGTAATAGGTGTCTGGCCGTGTCACGGTCGACGGCCACTTCGACGCATCAAAATCAGGGATTTCAATCTCTACAGAGTCGGCATAAGGGGGGACATCCACCTGAGACGGAATAAATTTCGGAGGCTGATAACCTGCCGGCGCAGGGGGCACCATGATCTTGCGCATGTACTGGGCCACACGTTCGCCGCGCTGGTTGTTGCCGATCGTGTTGATGGTGACGATGCCCGGCTTACCTTCGCCGCGCTCTTTCTTATCAACGATCTTAGTGAAAGAAGTGACCGTATCGCCGGGGTAGACGTTCTTGAGAAACTTCACATTGTAATACCCGAGGTTCGCATACGCCTTCTCAGAATCATTCTGCACACCGAGCGAAAGCAAGAGGTTGAAGACGAGCATCGGGCTGGCGGGAATCGCGGGATGTCCCAGCGCTTTTGCGTATTCGAGATTCAAATAAAGAGGGTTTGCTTCGAGAAAGGTTGTTGAAAAATCCTGGATAAAGGCCGGGGTGACGGTCATGCCGCGCGGGTGCTCGTAGGTTTCGCCGACGACAAAGTCGCCGAGGTATTTGCCGTATTGCTTGTATTTAACTTTCGAGACATCGGCAGGCGCTTTTGCCGAAAGTTCTTGCATATTGGGATTCGCGATTTTCATGCGGCAAAATCGCCTTTAAAGACAGGTCGAAAAGAAGAAATAGGCGTGGCCTAAGACAGTATTTCGTTCGCTCTAGCCATCTCCGCTGGTAATAGCGGCAAAGCAGATTCAGCCCAGATCTGTTCGCCGAGCACATTGATAATCGGTGCCGGCTCGCCTTTGAGAAGCTGTAAATGCCCTGCTACAATATCCTCTTCCGTTGTCATACGGTAAGGTTTATCACCCGCGATGTTTTTCTTTTCTTCTTTAGAGATGTAATCGAAAAAGAAATCCGAAAATTTCATGCCCGACTCTGCATAGAGTTCCATCAGCGGCTTCAGGTGGGGGGCCGTCTTCGCCATGCGTTGCAGCAACAGGCCGATGCCCCGCGTTGCCTTGCTGACAAACGAACCGATACGCAGACACTTGTATTGTGCCGGGTTTTCCACCGCGAGCTTTTCTGTCGCGTATTTGACATACGCGAGCGCACCATAAAAAGCCAGCAGATGCGGTTTGAAATAATATGCCGTATAAGCAACAGTCATTTTCGGGCGGATTGCCTCTGTTAAAACAACCATCGGGTCGAGGCAGAACGCTTTCGCCGCCTGTACCTCTGCGCGGGTCGCCGCGGCTACCGGGTTACCCACGGAGCCGAAAGCCGGGGTGTAAAAGAGGTAATCCAACTTTTCACCGAAGCCCTTGAGTTTCTCAATTGCCCCGGGGTTGTTGATATCGATATTGCGGATGGTATGCGTAGCGCCTGCAACGTCTCCGTCTTTGCTGCTCGTCGCCCAGATTTCCGCACCGGGGTCAAATTGTTTGAGCGCGCGCAGGGCGCACTGGCCTGCGACGCCGCTGCCACCGACAATGAGAGCTTTCATGCGCTAAGATTCCGGATGCAGACCGCGGTGCCAATCTTTTTAAAGATTAGCGAACCGCGCTTCCCGTAGCCTACTGCGTCAGCTCAAGCATATTCGATTGAATTTTTTCTCCGTCGGAGCCTGAAACATCCAGCAAAAACTCATGCGAGGCAATGTTCGCCTTGATTGCCCTGAGGGGGCCTTTGGCAAACCGTGCCGCCTGTTCGCGCGTTAAATCAAATGTCAAAGCCCACTGAGTGAATACTGTATACTGATTAGCTCCATGCACAGGCGGCGACGTTAAATTATTCGCCAGGAAAATCGTTTCGTCGCCCACTTTAAAGGCAGCCTTATCGCGCCCTGCAACGACTTTTTCGTAGCTTTGCCCATTTTGAACCACCATGACTTTAATCGTGTATTTGCCCTGAGCAGTAACGACATTCATGCCTGTGAAGCGGCCGAAATCAAAATAAACTACAAAGCCCTTTTGTTCACCGACAAATGGGTCTTGTACGACCTGGATTTTTCCCGTCGACATACATGCGCCGTATACGGTCGCAATGGATAGCCAAAGTGTGGCTGTCTTAAAAACTTTATTCATGATCGAAACTCCTGTAGCAATTGGTACAGAAGTGTACGAGCTCACCGCAGGGGGCATGCCATTTTTTTCTCGGGAGATTTTTATCTCCCGAAAAAGCTCTGCAACGCGTCCACGTTCGGTTTTGTCTTACCGGTTTCCAGGGCATGCACGCGCGCCACGATTTGGCTCGTGAGCGGCACGGCGATACCGACCGTTTTTGCCGCAGCTACAATCGCGCCGTGAATTTCATCCACTTCGGTCTTCACGCCCTTGTCGATATCCTGCAGCATCGAAGTTCTGATCTTCGCGTACTTGCGACCCAGAATGTAGATGATGAGATGTTGCAGAAATTTCGGAAATCCCGCAAGCTTGTAGACCGAAATCGCACCGGGGACAATCCCCTCTTCAATGCGCAGAGCTTTCATGACCGCGGCAGCTTCCTGGATCAGTGTGATCGCCGCACGACGCGCATCGCGCCGCGCAAAGAGCGGGCCCAGCGCAAGACCTGTAACAGCGCCGAGGCCGTTGATGACGCTGTTGATTGCGAGTTTGTTCCAGCGAAATCCGACGGGGTTGTGGGTGAGTAGCACAGGCTGGTGGGGTTCAAGTGCGGTTTTAAGCTCCTCGGCCAGCACCGTGGGCGCGGTGACCCCTAAAATCAAATGCCCCGGGTTCGACTGGAAATAAGAGCCGTCGTTCATCAGTTGTGTGTTGTAACCGACGATGCCCGAGATAATCTGTTCGCTTTTATATCCGGTAATCGCGCCTTCAGGCAGGCCATTCTGCAGTAAGATAATTTTCCCGTTTTTGGTGAGGTGCTTTTTTGCCGTCGCCGCCGAGGCGCGCAGGTTGGGGGTTTTCATGCCCATGAAGATATAGTCGTATTTCTTCGCTTCGCCGACAGTGCGTACTTCGTCACCTGCAAGCTCCACGTGGGTAATGTCTTTCAGCCGATAGCTGATTCCGCGCGTGAGTAAATCCAACTTGCGCTTCTTATCGCGCACAAGAATGGTGAACGGAATTTTATTCAGGTAAAGCGCGCGCACCAGAGACGCGCCGATGGCGCCCGTGCCGAGAAAGGCGATTTGCATAAGCGCCAACTGGCGGGTAGGGCTCAAAATGAAAAGACGATTCGGCGGCTGGCAGCAGCGAATGCCCGAATTCAGATTTTGAGGGAGCTATTCCCCGTCTAAACCCAGGGCTTCGTTCTCGGCGATCAGCTGGCGCACCGCCTTTTGCACCGTCGAACCGCCGAAGCCGCGCAGTGCGAGGTGTTGATAGAGCTTCTGCGCCGCCGCGCGCGGTTCAAGCCCTTTGAGACTGCGCAGTTTCTTTTCCCCGGCGGCGATTGCACGTTCTAATTCGTCGGGCAGCTCTTCGAATGCCGATTCGTGTTCTTCGGCGGATATTCCCTTTGTCTTCATCTTTTGTTTAATGAACCGGTTGCCACGATCGGCATAGCGTCGGCTGATCGAGTGCGCGACAAGGTTGTCGTCGATGAGATGAACCTCGGCGAGGCGCACGAGCGCGGCGTCGACCTGGTCTTCGGCAAAATCTTCGCCGATGAGTTTCGCCCTGAGTTCGGCCGCGCTGCGCAGTTTACGCGCGGCGAGTGCCACGGCGCGCCGGTAAGTCGCTGTCTCCATTGTTTGCCGCCAGAATCCATGTGCCGATTCCCCGGTAAAGATTTGCGGGGGGATTCGGAGCCCGCCA
>JAFLED010000001.1:942-49360 GCA_017302045.1 Spirochaetota bacterium | reverse complement strand
GACAGAAACATTATTTAGCAAATATCCCGAAGCGGGATTTTTGAACGGGGGTGGTTCGACCTTTACCGGCGACACGGGCACAACCACCGGAAACACCGCGTTCAGCATTCTCGATAAAGCAAAGAAGGGTTTTGGTAATGTCGATCTCATGTATGGAATCGCTATGGGCAAACTGAATTTCGGGGCGCGACTGAGCTATGCGAATGTCAAACATAACCAGCAGAAGACGGATACGACTGCAAACTACAACGCGAACTTCGCCACGAACTCGCATAATATCGGTGCGGGTCTCGGTGTGCAGGTAAAAGACTTCGGTCCCGGTTACCTCGACGTCGCTCTTTCGAGCGATTTCCCTATTGTGAAACTGGAATACAATAACACGATTGCGGCCGGAAACGAAAACATCAGCATCAAGAGCGGCACACCGTTCTCGCTGGGAGTTCTTACCCGTTATGTGATGCCGGTCGGGCAGGATAAACTCATCGCCGCCGTGAACGTCGATACTTTTAAGGTGCCATACGAAATCCGCGGCGCTACCACCACCAATGTGCTGCGTTCGCGCGACGGCTCGACCAAGGTCTTCAACCTCAACGTCGATCTCGCGTACCACCAGAATTTCCAGGAGGGTAAGTTAAAGATCATTTACTCTGCGGGTGTCGGTTCGACGAGCATGACTCTCGCGATGGCCGATAACATCGCACCGGCGACATACAACAACGAACTCAGTATCACGCAGTTCTTTATTCCGCTCGGCGTTGCCGCAGAACATAAGACTTTTGAAACCCTGAAGACACGTATCGGGGTCCGCAAGAATGTGATTTCGAATAAAAAGACCGTCGACAAAACTGCGACTACCAGCAACACCACCGAAACCAGCTTTTACGCCGACGACGAACTGCTGGTCGCTATGGGGTTAGGATGGACCCCCGCGGAAAAAGTCCAGGTCGACCTGGCGATGAATGCGAATGCCTTCAAACTTGACACTTTCTTCAGCGCGATATCGGCGAGATACCACTATTGAAACTGACCGAATTCCGGGTTTCTGCCGTCTAATAAAAGGAAGGAGGGTACAAATGAAAGCTTTGCTCACGACACTTATAATTAGCTGCGGCGGCCTTTTTGCCGTCGAAGGTAAAATCACCTATCTCTCGGGTAGCGCTGAAATCAGAAGCGGCGGCAAAGCCGCAGCCGCAAAACTCGGCACCAACCTCAAAGAGGGCGACACTATCAGCACGGGCAACGGTGCGAAAGTTGGGATTCAGATGTCAGATGGAGCATCTTTTTTTGTCAGCCAGCGTAGCACGCTCGAGATCAAACCCGGCTCGAATTATTATCAGGGTGACGGCACCATCAGCATGATTTTTCGCAAAGAAGGTAAACATAACAACGGCAAGTGGGCAATCAAAACTCCCGTGGTCACGGCGGGTGTCCGCGGAACCGCCTTCTCAGTAGAGGCGGCGAAATCCTCGGCGCGTATCGTTCTCTTTACCGGTAAGGTCATTATGACAGACTTCGTGCGTGAATCGGGCCTGCAGAGCGACCCCAATCTGATGATGCAGGATTTTCTGAACGACATCGAACTCAACTCGGGCACTGCCCTGAAGTACAACGGTTCAGACATAAAAAAAGAACAGGTAGATCTCGGTAAAGAGCCGACCAAGAAACTGTACGACGAACACCAGCAGCTCGAAAAAAGCGATGCCTGGAAAAAAGCGACACAAGAGCTGAAATAATCAGAAATCCATCGCGTCACCGCCGCCTTTCAGACGCAGGTAGCGGTCGAAGGCGCGCATCGACTCTTCTTGCAGGCCTTTGAGTTCGTAAATGACGCCGAGATTATACCAAGCAGCAGGCATGCGGTTGTCGCGCGCCAGCACCTTGCGAAAATGCACCTGCGCCCGGTCGAGATCGCCGAAAAGTATCGCCGCGAGGCCTAAATACTGCTCGGCGTCGAGGGCAAAATAAACCTGCTTTCCGGTGCGCGAAAAATCATCGGCGGCGAGTTTGAGTCTGTTATAAGCCAGTTTCGCATTGCTGCGCGCCTGGCGGGGGTCGCTCTCTTTAACGGAAAGCAGGTATTTGCCGCAGGTATACCAGGCCAGCGCGTTGATACGGTGCCGGTCGAGCAAAGCCTCGCACTCGGCAAGAAAGACCGCATTATTTTCGGTCTTGATCGCCGCTTCGATCTTGGCGAGTTTATCTTTTTCGGTCTTCAGATCGTGGCTTTGCGCTGATACCGCAGTCGCAAAAACACAGACGGATATCCAACCTTTCAAATTTCTGCCTCGAGTTTTTCAAAAAACCGCGCCAATGCGGGAAATAAAACACGGTACGAATAGAACACGCACAGCATGCCGGCAAAGGTGATAAATCCAAAAGAGGCTAAACCCACATGGCTCGAAATCGTCAGCGAAAGAAAACCCATCGCCGTGGTGAAGTTAGAGATGAAGATCGAACCGCCTGTGCTGATCATGATATGATTCACCTGAGAAAGCCCGAGCTCGCGCGCATGCGAATACAGGTAGATGCCGTTATCGATACCGACCCCGAGCAGAATCGGTATCGCCAGAAGGTTAATATAGTTGAACTGGAATAACCACGAAGGGCTGATCTGGTGACAGACGCCGACCAGCGCAAAAAGGCCAAGAATACCCGCGACGAGCGGCGCAAGAATCAGCAGCATACCGGCAAAGCGGCGCGTCATCGAAAGCACCAGGACTGCAATAACAATCGTGATGAGAAAAATTTCTTTTACGAGATCGTACATCACCGTCTGTAAGATATCGTCGAGTACATAGAGATCTGAAATGGCGCGGCGTATCTGCTGCGGCAGGCAAACCTCGCCGGGATTCAGAAGTTTGACACAAGTTTCACGGTAAGCAGCGGCAAAATCGAGCGCGCCGCGCTTTAAAGCCTTCACATTTTTCGGAAAAATGTAGAGGTAATATTTGCCATTCTTATAGAGATGCTGCCGAAACGCTTCGGGAATATCGGCCACCGTGACTGCCGGAGCTTCGGTCATGCGTAATCCGAGGCGTATCTTGCGCAGATTTTCTGTGTCGACCGTAACGAGCGAAAAAAGTTCTGCTTGGCGCAGTAGCGCATGGATGTCAGAAAGAATCGCCTGCTTGCGTGCGGCGTCACCGGGTATGAGGTCGCGCATGCTATGCAGCTCGACCGGTATTTGCGGCGCTTTTTTACGGATGTTCGCCTCGGCGGCCGCGAGCTCTTCGAGCCCGGCAAATTCATAGATGACCATATGCTCGCGGTTTTCGAGCACCTTGAGGCTTTCGTTACCACCTTTCACCAGCGGCGCTTCGAGGCTGTTATCGAGCTCGAAAAAATCATATTCGAAGGGAGGTTTCGTGAGTGTAAAAACCCCATAACCGATGACACAGGCGATGATAAGAATATGCCAGCCCCGGGTCTTTCGGGTTTTTTCAAGCATGTGCGAAGGCTCTGTCGTATCGAAGGAATATTTCTCCGTAATAAAAACGAGCGCCGGAAAAAACAGGATGAACGCAAGAAAAAAGAAGACAATGCCCGCGAGCGCAATCTTACCGAACTCGGCAAAGGCGATGAACCGCGAAAAGCTGAGGGTTAGAAACACTGCAGCAGTACTGATCATGCCGAAGCTGAGACCGCGGAAAAGGTTGCGCATTGTCGTTTCGAGCGCTTCGGTCATGCCGTTGCCGCGCAGACGTTCGCTCTTATACCGCGCAAAAAGGTGGATGCCGTAATCGATACCGAGGCCGAGTAAAATCGAAGTTAGAAACGAACTAATAATACTGATTTGCCCAATAAAATACCAAGCGGCGTGGTAGGTGTAGCCCAGAGCAGCAGCTACCGGCAACCCAATCACGAGCATCACGCGCAGCGAACGGAAGAAGACGATCAGCGATGCAACCAGAATGAGCAGCGTAATGGTCGTCGACTGATTAATGTCGCTTTGCAGATGGCGCTGTTTCTCGATATCAGAAGCGTAGCGACCGGAAAAATTCAGCTTAAAACCATTCTGCTTCGCAAAGGGCTGAATATGTTCCCTGACGCCCGAAAGATACGACGATGAAAAGGCAATGTCGTCGGGTGATTTTTTGAGCGAAAGCAGTACTGCGATGCGCTTATGATCGTTGGCGATAAAGGCATTCGTCGAAATATAGCGCTGGCGGTATTTATTGAGAATATCGCCGATATAAAACCGCGCGGGTGCCGCCTCTTCGAGATCTTCGAGGTACGGATTTTCTTTTCGTTTCGCCTGCGTAATCGTATTCTTAAGCCGCGCCTCGATCTTGAGCAGGTCGCCGATGTCGGCGTAATACAAAGAATATCGCAACAAAAAATCACCCGGTATTTTGTAGATGATCCGGTTCGTCGATTCTTTCAGAAACGCATCGGCGAGAATTACCGCTTCGAGTTTTCTGGCGGCAGCCAGCAGTTGATCTTCACTTTGCGGGGTTTCAGATTCGAATGAAACCACGAGAAAACCCTTGATTTCAGATTCTTCGCGCAGCTTGTTGAGGCGCACCAGAGATTCGGTGTCTGCGGGTAAAAGGTGCAGCAGGTTCGTATCGATGCGTATCTCGCGGCCATAACGAAAGCCGATGAAACTCGTTACGGCAAGCAGGGCCATGACAAGCCAGGCATAACGGCGAATATGATAGAGCCAGAACGGCCAGAACCTGCGCCCCGCACGCGAAAAAAAGCCCATACTCTCTTTTTCAGCCATGGCGGTAGAGCTTCGAAGTAATTTTGTTCAGAAAATTGCGCTGTTTGATCCGTTGTTTTTTCAGCAACGCTTCTTTATTTTCGGGCGTGCGCATTGCCTTGATGGCGAATTTGCGGCCGACATAACGCAGAAACGGCAGACCACTTGCATAGGTTTCGTCTTTTAAGGCGGATTGCATGCGCCCCGAAAGGTTTTCGATCTTTGCGGCATCGATTTGCAGAGTTTTTGCGGCGAGAAATTTTTCGAGAATGACGCCATTTATTCCGGCAGATTGCGAGCCGGGTGAGAGCGCAAAAGACTGCGCACCCGGAATCTGCAACCCGTCTTTTGTCGCATTCAGAATTTTCTGCGACTGCGTGCTGCCCTGTGAGTCAATCACGACCGAATTCAGACGATCGATCGCCGTTGCGAACCAATCTCTGTATAGCGAAAGAATATAATCCGTCACTATCGGGCGGCCGGTGAGCGAAGTTTCGCGGCGCGTGTGACGCCGGCGAATCACACGTTCGTTGATATTCTCGAGCGGCTGCAGGCGGTTTGTCGTCTTCGCAAGCCATTCGTCCGTGTGGTGCGTACCCGGTGTATGGATCTCACGCCGGGTGTAGGCCAGATCTTGCCCCACGAGAATAATCCTGTCAAAATCCATCAGGCGCATCAGATCGAAAATTGAGGTCGCGACAGAGCCGCCGGATTGCAGATCGCCTGGTACCAACCCGACAGCACCCGCAATAAAACCTTCTTCTTCGAGAAAATCGCAGCCAGGGCTAACCATACGGCGATCGTCCGGAAATTGCGCCGTATACGATATCGCCAGTTCACCCTGCCAATCGCGCGCCGCAACGGGATTCGAAACCGCATCGCATACCAGAATGGGAAAATCGCCGGCTACACCATGCGGCAAAAGACCGAAATGTTTTGTCGTGTGCGCCTGACTGTCGAGAGAAAACACGAGGTGCGGCACGATACCGGCACGCACCAACACGCGGTATGCCGAGTCGGCGCAGGCGATAAAATACCGGTCACGTTGAGCCTTGATCTCGGCGAGCGAATCGCGCAGCGACGGCCCGGTCGAAACAATGAGCGCGTCGGCGCCGCGCCCCAAACCGAAGAGTGCAGAGACGGGGCGGGCCCTGTGCATCAGCGATAGTTTGCTGAGCGAATTGAATACCCAGCGTTCTTCAAACTCGAGGCGTGTAAAAAGATCTGAAAATCGCGAGGCGAGTTTTTTTTTGAAATCTCCGATCGTCTGGGCATAAAAAGACGGATCAATATCGATACCTGCTTTGTTTTCGAAGACGCGGTACCCGACGAAATTTTCAACGTCGATCTTTTCGACAAGCTCTGCCATCACGGCAAGGTTCTCAGGTACGATAACGGCAACTTCGGCAAAGATGTCGGGGCGGCTCTTTTTGAGCGCCAGGTACAGTTCGGTGTCGGCCTCGAAAGCGAGAATCCATCCGCCTTTGCTTGCTTCGCTTTTGAGCTGTTCGGCCAGCATTTCGAGCATCGGCAGATGGCTGACACCAGCCACAACGGCGAGCATGCCTGGCCTCAACCGAAAGGGCCCGATATGGCGCTCAGCCTCGCGCACAGGGTCGCGTTGCGATACCAGCGAAACCCCTTTTTCCTTTTCGGTGCCGGCAAAAATCGAAAACCGGCCTTCTTCGTAGCCGAAACGGTAGTGGGCGTATTTTCCTTTGGTCTCGCCCAAGGCCATGCGGTGATGAAAGAAATCAGAATACGCTTTCAAGCAAAATGCTGCTCAAAGAACTAGAAGTTTTAGGATTCAAGTCGTTTGCCGACAAAACCAAAATCGCGTTCTCGAACCAGGTTTCGGGAGTCGTCGGCCCGAACGGCTGCGGCAAGTCGAACGTACTCGACAGCATGAAATGGGTTTTGGGCGAAAAATCGGTCAAAACCATGCGTGGCGAAAAGATGGAAGACGTCATTTTTGCCGGCACGAGCACGCGCAAGGCCGCCAACTTCGCGCAGGTTTCGCTGACTTTCGATAATCGCCTGCGTCTTTTAAAGATCGACACAGACGACGTCAAGGTCGGACGGCGGCTTTACCGCGACGGCCAGAGCCAGTATTTTATCAACGACAGCCGCGTAGCGCTGAAAGAAATCGAAGACCTTTTCCGCGATACGGGTATCGGTAAATCATCATACTCCTTCATGGAACAGGGTCGTATGGACCAGATTCTCTCCAGCAAGCCTGAAGACCGGCGCCTCATCTTCGAAGAAGCAGCGGGGATTTCCCGCTTCAAGGCGCAACGCGAAGAAGCTGAAAAGAACCTCGAAAACACGCAACTGAACCTGACACGCGTTGAAGATATTCAGCGCGGGCTCGAACGCGAACTGAAGACGATTGCCGAACAGGCGAAAAAAACCGCAGAATACAATGCGCTGATGGCGAAATACAAAGACCATGACCTCAAAATACGCTATCTCATGGTGCGCGACGCGAACGAAAAGCTCGACGATCTCAAAGAGAAACTGTCGCGCCGCCACGCCGAAAAAGAAAAGATTCAACAGAAGCTGATACAGATGCAAGAGCGCCTGACCACGCTCGACGAAGACGAACGCAATCTCAAAGAAGAACTGCACAAAAAAGACGTTTCGAGTCAGGTCGCGAACGAGAAAATTGCGCAGCTGAACCGCACGATCGAAGAACAAGAAGGCCGTAAGACGACTCTAGCTGGCCAACTTGCAGGATTAAAAGAGCAGATTACCCGCTTCGAAAAACGCATCAAAGAACTTAAAAACGAAGCCGCAGAGCAGAACCAGTTCACACTGAAGCTCGATCTCAAGGTCTCTGACATCGAAAAAGAAATCAGCCGCCTGCAAAAACGTATCGACGAATGTGCCGAAGAGACCAAAGCCGCAGACGAGGCCTTTCAGAAACTCGAGAGCGATAAGAAGACGGCGGAGAAAAACCTCGGCGAAGTCAGCGCGAAACAAGAAGAGACAATCCGCGAACTCTTAGTCTCGTTAAAGAACGAAAAGAATCGCTGGGAAAAAACAGCAAAGAACCGCGACGAAGCATTGCAGACCATAGAAGCCTGCTGCGAAGCGCTTGCGGCTGACCCCGGCGCGAAGAGTAATATTACAAAAATACGCGAAAAGGCACGCGTATTGGCCGAAATGAGCCGCGGACTCTATGAAATTCTTTTCGAAAAAGGCGGGGTGCACTCGCGCAAAGAAGAACTCGACGAAGAAATCGCGAAACTCGAAAAAACGCTCGCCGAGGCGGGTAAAGAACAACAGCGGCTCGTGACGAAAAAACAGCAGCTCGCCGAAGAAGCCTCCGCGAAGAAACAAGAGAGAGAGAAACTGCTGGGCGATGTTAAATCGCTGAACGTTCAGATTACCAGCGTTAAAGAAAAAGAAAAGAATCTCGCGCAGCAGATTACGAACGAAGAAACCAATATGGGTTTCGTACGTGCACAGTTTACCGAAGTCGACCGTTCGGTGGTGCAGCTGACGCAAGAACAAAAGAACCTCGTCCGCGAAGTCGAAAAGCTGAAAAGCAGCATCGAAAAAGAAAGTCAACGCATTGCAGGCATCGAAAAAGACCTGCAGAAAGTCGACGAAAAACGGCGAGAACTCGTCGATACGATGAAACGCGAATCGGGTAAAACAGACGAGGTCTTTGTCGCGGTGAGCGAGCTCGAAGGTAAAATCGGCGCCATGAACGGCACGCGCGATCTGATGCTGCAGAATATTTACAACGATTATGCGCTCAGCTGGCAAGAACTCTCTGGCCAGTTTACTTCGGGGCGACTGACCCTGGCAGACGAAAAAGACAAACTTACCGATCTGCAGCGCTCGATCTCTGCGCTGGGCCAAATCAACCAGCTGGCAATCGAACAGCACCGGCATATTAAAGAAATGTACGACCACCAGCAGGCGCAGGTCGACGACATTCTCAAAGCGCGCGCCGATATCGAAAAAGTGATGCTCGAGATTCAGCAGAAATCGGAGACGCTGTTCAGCGAGTCATTCGCGCAGATCAATAATAACTTCGCCGATATCTTCGGCAAACTGTTCAATGGCGGGCAAGCCCGTCTCGAGCTACTCGAACCCGATAAGCCTCTGACGAGTGGTATCGAAATCGAGGCTACTCCGCCCGGAAAAAAAACCAAATCGATGCGCCTCATGTCGGGTGGCGAAAAGGCCATGACCGCAATCGCGCTCATGTTCGCGATTTATATGGTGCGCTCGTCGCCATTCTGCGTGCTCGACGAGATCGACGCGCCGCTCGACGAACAGAATGTCGGCCGGTTTCTCACACTGCTCGATACGTTTGCGCAGAACACGCAGTTTATTCTCATCACGCACAACAAAAAGACCATGGGCAAGGCCGACGTGCTCTATGGTGTGACGATGAACGAACCCGGCGTGAGCACGCTGCTCAGCGTCGAGCTCAAGAAAGCGACTGTCGGCTGATTTCTGCCGCGTGAAACTGAAGAACCACCCTGAATTCATGCTCGTGCTGTGCACCGTTATCTGGGGCGGCACCTTTGCCTCGGTGAAAGTCGCGCTCGCGTATGCAGAACCTTGGTTTATCGTTGCCAGCCGATTCGCCACGGCGGGAACTTTATTTGCGCTAATTCACCTGCGTGCCTGGCGGGGGATATCCCACCGTGTTATTCTGCGCGGCGTTTTACTCGGCTTCACTTTTTTCGCGGGCTTTGGTTTACAGACGCTCGGTCTACAATACACCACCACGTCGCGCTCGGCGTTTCTCACTGAGACTCTCGTACTTTTCACACCGCTGCTCGCGTTTCTTCTCTATCGCAAACGCCCGGGAGTATCGACGCTCACCGGCGCGGCGATCGTCATCGCCGGACTTTATCTGCTAACCTCGCCCGCGGGATTTCCCGAATGGAATCGCGGCGACTGGCTCACGCTCGGCTGCGCCGTCGCTTTCAGCGCTTACATTATCGGTGTCGATCGTTGGAGCACCCCCGAAACGCGCGGCCTGCTTTCTGTCGTGCAAAGTTTTACCGTTGCGCTGTTGGCGTTGCCGCTGGTTTTCACGGAAAAATTCCGTATCGGCGATGAACCGGCATTCTTCGGCGCCATGCTCTACCTGATTGTTCCTGGCACGGTATTCGTCGTCATGCTGCAGATGCGCTATCAGCCGCAGACAACCCCTGCGCGCGCGGGGGTCATTTTCGCGCTTGAGCCGGTGTTCGCGACGCTCTATGCGGTCTTGTTGCGTCTTGAGCCCGCGAGTGCGAGGGCCATTCTTGGGGCGGCCGTCGTAACTGCCGGCGTTGTCTGGTCTGAACTCGGTGCCGAAAGACGTAAAACGAATCCATGATTTATTACCAGACCTTTTATCCCGAAAAGATGGATGGCCGCTTGCTCGACGAAGGCCTTGCGCGAGGCTGGTACCGCATCGCCCAGAGTTTTATCACCACCGATCTGATTACCAACGGCGACACACTTGTACCGGTATTCTGGCTGCGCATCGATTTGGGGCGTTATAAGCCCTCGCGCGCGGCAAAACGGATCGCGGCGAAAAATGCGCCGTACCGGCTCGAGATTAAGCCTTTCGCCATTACCGAAGAAATCGAAAGCCTCTACCAAACCTACCGCGCCAGTATCGATTTCTGGATGTCCGATTCGGTTGCGGAATACCTTTTGGGGAACGGCAGCAACAATGCCTTCGACTCCCGGCTCATCGAACTGCGCGATGGCGAGCGTCTGATTGCCGTCGGCTATTTCGATGTCGGCGAGAAAACCAACACAGGCATCCTGCATTTTTACGACCCGCAATATGCGGCTGTCAGTCCCGGTAAATACCTCTTTCTCGCCGAAATTGAATACGCGCTGCAGCGGGGTTACGACTATTATTATATGGGCTATCTTTGCCGCGGCAACGCGAAGTTCGATTACAAACTTTTCGCCGACCGCAGGTCGACCGAACTCTTTCTGCGGCGGCGCAGAGAGTGGAAGCCCTATGACGCGATGGAGGCTAAAATCAACCGCTGGGCGCCGCGCATTACCCGTGCTGCAAACCGCATCTACAAACTGATGCCTGCGGGCGATTAACCCGCAAGCTTTAATTCAGCAAGCGCCGCTGCTGCGAGGGAATAATTTTCTTTCTGATCGGGATGGAAATCCGGCCGCAGATAATCGGCAATATGGTTTGCAAGTGATGGCCAGACTTCACCGATAACACTATTGAGGTTCCACAAGTCGCGCGACAGCCGTTCGAGGGAAAGTTCTTTGTCGCCCGCGATAAACCAAGCGGCGCCGAAGAAAGTGAAGAATGTTAACAGCGAGGTAGCTACGGCCATGCCCGCCGAGCGTAAGAGGTAGTTGTCGTCGACATCTTTGAGAAGATCGAATGCCACCGATTTGTGCTCGAGCTCTTCGGCGGCATGCCACGACCAAAGATCACCCATCGCGCCTTCCATAGACGCCCGCAGCCTCGAGCCCGGTGTAAACAGGGTATCGGCGAGCGCGGCAGTATAGTGTTCGAAGGCAACCGTAGCCGAAAGCGAAGCCTTCGCACCGAAGATACGGTTATAAAGAGATTCGCTGTGCTTAATAACGACATCGGAGAAAAAGCGCGCGAATGAATCCACGGGTAATCCCTGGTCGCGTAGTTTATTCCATACCTGGCGGTGTACCTGATCGTGCACACTTTCTTGCCCGATAAAAGATTTCAGGCGACTCTTGAGTTCGTTTGACTTCGCCTCTTTGAGAAACGGCCGCACAGAACGGATAAAGTACAGCTCGCCAATCGGGACGATGACGTGAAAGCTGTTGAGCAGGTGCGTCGCCACGGCATTATCGCCAAAGTTGTAGCGTGAGACGGCAGATAGATCAAAGCTGGGCTTGCGGACTTTCATAGAACTCCTTGGATTTGGGATATCCAAACCTGAAATATTGAACCTGAACAAGTCGTCAAATTAAAAATAAAAAGTGACTAGTCACTATGTTAAAGTTATTAACTATGTGCCGTGGCGAAGACGCAGACCCAACGGCGTACAGAAACCCTTGAAAAACTGCACCTCGCAACAGTGAAAGTCATAGTTAATAAAGGCTTTAGCCGCTTAACCACGGGTGACATTGTGCGCGAGGCGGGCCTGTCGCAGGGTGCTCTCTTCCGGTACTACCCCACAAAGCTGGCTGCGGTTGTGGGTGCAACCTATTACCTGTTGGATAAAGTTATGGGCGATTTTAACGCCCTGATGGATCGCTCTAAAAAGCCAAGCCTCGAAAAACTCATCAACGATCTGTGGGAATGGTATAAGTCCCCCGACTTCACCGCGGTCTCGAGGCTCTATGCCGAGGCCTCTGCCGACGAAGAACTGCGCACCGGAATTCAGCCCGCCGTGACTGCGCATGGCCGCAACATCGACCGGTTGCTGGTGCGGCTTTTTCCCGACGAAGAGACAAAGATGCTGCGCACTGCGGCGCACGGTGTAATTTTTCTCATGACCGGCATTGCGACCAGCCGGCACCTGATCGACAGCGATTTACTCGAGAATGAAATTCTTGCGAGCGTACGCCAGCTCGCAGCACTCATCGCATCCGGAACAACGCTAAAAGGAGAGTTATGGAACAAATAATTCAATACATCAAAGAAGAGCCGACGATATTGGCTATCCCATTCTATCTGATTACCATGGGGATTGAAGCCTTTGCGCTCTGGCGGCAACACAAACCGTATGGCGTCGCCGATACTGCAGCGAGTCTTTCGGGCGGCGTTGGTAGTCTTATCGTGCGCTTCTTCTGGAATGTATTTTTCATCTGGCTTCTGACCCTCTGCTATAATGCCGGCCCAAAGTGGTTCGCATCCACGCAGGTGTGGCTGACATGGCTTTGTCTCGTCATCGCCGATGACTTCGCTTTCTATTGGATGCACCGGTTGAGCCATGAAATCCGCCTGTTCTGGGCGACGCATGTCGTGCACCACTCGAGCCAGCGTTACCATCTCGCGACGGCGCTACGCCAATCGTGGACAGCCCCGATCATAGAAACTCCTTTTTGGTTGCCACTTGCCTTTGCCGGATTTCATCCGCATCTGATTCTGCTGCAGATGTCGCTGAATCTGATCTACCAGTACTGGGTGCACACCGAGACGATACGCAGCCTTGGCCCGTTTGAATACATTTTGAATACGCCGTCGCACCATCGGGTACACCACGGCTCAAACCCGCAATACATCGATAAAAACTACGGGGGAATCTTCATTGTGTGGGATCGCCTCTTCGGCACCTTCGAACCCGAAGAAGAGCCGGTGCTATATGGTTTAACGAAGAATCTCACGACACATAACTGGTTCACGATTCAGGTGCACGAATTCGCCGCTATTGCGCGCGATGCCTGGAAAGCATCGGGTGTCCTGAAAAAACTGCGGCAGATATTCGCAAGCCCAACCGCCCTCGCTAAAGAGCCGGAGTAACCGGCAAGGCGCGGGCGATAAAGGCATTCGGCGGCACCGGAAAGGGCAACTTCATGGCAACTTCGCCGATGCCGCCGCTGAGCACGCCGTGTTCTTCGCCCCTGTATAACATTTTTCCCGCAGTCGCTTCGAACGACTCGAACTGCCCGGGAAAAAATACTTCGAGCGTGTCACCCTCGGTGAGGCGTGTCTTCAATTCGAACCAGGCGGTGCCATCTGCGTCTTGTCTTTTCACGCAGCCCGCATAGGCATGCGTGCGCCAGCGCTGGTCGCCTTCCTCGTTTTGAAAGTTGAGTTCGTCGGCGGGCAGACGCTCTTCGAGCCCGCGCGTCAGAAATCCCGAAAAATACCGGCGCGACGCCACTTTTTCGAGCTCGGTTAAAAGTGAACGGTCGAAAGGGCGGTGCTCGTAAATATCGTCCAGGGCCCGACGGTAAGTGCGCGCGACCATCGCGGCGTAATAGTCGTTCTTGGTGCGACCCTCTACCTTGATTGAATCGACGCCGATCTTCGCGAGTTCCCCGAGAAATTCAATCGCACGCAGATCCTTCGAATTCATCAGAAATGTGCCATCGTCAGAGCTGATCATCTCCATTTCTGCGTCGTCTTTGCGCGGGTTTTTCAGGAAAATCTGGTAGGGTTCGCGGCAGGCATTGTTGCAAGCGCCCTGATTGGCGTCACGGTTACCAAAATAATTGCTCATGAAACAGCGACCGCTGTGCGCAATGCAGATCGCGCCGTGCACAAAGACCTCGATTTCAATATCCGGGCAACGCTGGCGGATCTCCCTGATTTCCGCAAGAGTGATCTCGCGCGAGAGTATGACTCGCTTCGCACCGAAACGCCGCCAGAACTCGACAGCCGCATAGTTCATCGTGTTCGTCTGCACCGAAATATGGATGGGCAATTCGGGAAAGTGATCTTGTGTGATCATCATGAGCCCCGGGTCGGCCATAATCAACGCATCGGGCTTCAAATCGGCCATGGCTTTCAGGTAGCGCAAATAGCCATGCAACTTTGAATTTCTTGGAATCGCATTCACGGTGAAATAGATTTTGCGTCCATGCTCTCGCGCATAAGCAACGGCCTCGCCCAGGTTATGCAGGCGAAACTCGTTTTCGCGCGCGCGTAACGAGAAGCGCGGCACCCCGCAGTAAACCGCGTCGGCACCGTAATCGATCGCCACGCGCAGCTTATGCATACTGCCCGCAGGCATCAGCAGCTCGGGTACGCGCCGACCCGTTTCCGGGGCGACGAGCGTCATAACGGCTTTAAGCCCGAATTGTCGTCGATATTACGATCGGCGGCCGTGCTGCCGAAATAAGATCCGCCGATATAATCCCAGACGGGCGAAGTGAATCCGAAATTTTTGAGAGCCGCGCGGTAATGGTGCATCATATGGTTGCGCTTAATCATCTTAAAATAAGAATTCCTGAACTGGAAAAAGTGTACTGAGAAGTGCAAAAAGTCATAAATCAGGTAGCCTGAAATGAAACCGGCCGTGAAAGGCAGGTAATATGCGGGGGATATCCAACGGTAAAGGAAGAAGAAACCAATTGCCAATGGAATACTGGCCCCGGGCGGCATGACCAGCCGCGTCGCATCGCGCGGTGCATCGTGGTGAATACCATGCGAATAAAAATAGATTGCTTTGAAGACCCGGTTCGTTTGCGGAATGTGAAATAGAAAACGGTGCAGACAATACTCGACGAAGGTCCAGAACAGCATACCCAAGCCAAAAGCAGCCCCCAGCTGCAACAGGGCAACCTGCTGAACTGCAAAATACAGCAACGCTGCCACGACGGGAATATAGATCACAAACGGCGTCGCGGGATGAACGTGACTCAATCTTTCGAGCAGAGGATTTTCAAACATGCGGATGGTCTGGCTTTCGGCCATCGCCTGTTTTATCGATTTTTTACGACTTAAAGTTTCCATATTGCCTCCTTAAATCTGTGAACGCACATCGGCATGCCTGATGTCGTCGAGAGCGATGCCGCCGCGTTCATGGCGTACCATGCGTGAACGCAGAGAAAGATTGCGGTCAAACAAAAACCGGAATAGAAGTTTCGTCCATGACCGGTGCGACACGAGCGTGTCATAGGCTTCGGGTGCAACACGTTTCACGTCAGGCAGTCGATTCCAGGGCACCGAAGGAAAATCATGGTGCTCGTTGTGGTAACCAACGTTAAAAGCAATGAGGTTCAAGGGGCCGTAATAACTATATGTCTCTTGCGGGGGAGCGACGAGATAATGCTCCTGTATCCAACGCGCGCCCAGAATGTGCAATCCCACAGAAAAGAAAAGTGAGGCCAGCATATAGACCATAGCCTTCGCGCCGAGAAACCAGATAACAGCCGCGTTGAAGGCGATCTGGCAGAACCAGTTGAAGGCGATCCAACCGTCGAATAGCCTGATTTCTTTCAGACGAAACGGCCGCGAAGCCTGCACTACTGGGTAAAGGAGCAACCATAACGCCTTGCCTAAGGCCGAACGACCAACAGCTTTCGCCTCCCAACCCGAGCACAGGTCTGCGTCCAAAGCCAAAACCCCCTGGTAAATATGGTGCTTGAGATGATAACGCTGAAAGGATTCAGAACTCGGAAAACCCATCGGAAAATTACACATAATGCCCGCGATCTTATTCAGCCACCGGGTTTTAAAGATGAGATTATGCGAGGCCTCATGAATCATCACAAACAGCGCATGGTTCGCAAAAGCGCCGATAATGAAAGCTGCCGCAAAAGTCACCCACCACGGCTGCGACGCACACCACCAGCCGATACCTATCTGCCCCGCGACGATCGCGAGAATGACCACGAAAGACCAGATGTTTCTGCCGATAAGCCGGCGCACTTCGGGATGCGCGACCATAATTTGTTTTGTGCGTGCGCGGTGCGGCTCGCTTTCCAGGGAGAGATAAAAGCCGTCGGCGGTCTGAGGAAGGCCCTGCGCAGAGTCGAGAATAAGAGGCATGGGAAAACCTCGCGCGAAAAGGTAGGCTGTCAACAAAAGATATTATTACCTTTTTATCTTTTATTGACAACCTGGGTAAACCCCAGCCCCTGCGCTATGGACACTGAAGCTGATTTTCCCGTCGATTTACCTGCGATGAATAATGTGCAACTGATGCGTTATCTCGTTTTTACGCACCATGAATTTACGCGCAATATCATGGATGAAATCACCGAGCTGATCCGCAGCACAAAAACGGCGCTTCCCGAGTTACCGGCAGATTTTAATACCCTGGCCGATCTTTGGAGCGGGTACCACAAAGAGATGCGGCAGCACCTGACCGACGAAGAGCGAATTCTCTTTCCGTGGATCGAAGAGTCGACGGCCGCCGGAAAAACTCCCGACGAAATTGCGCGGCATTATTCGGGCGCCATCAAACAGATGCTGCTCGAACACCAGCACCATGAAGATGAAATAAAAGAAATACGCAAAATTGCCGAAAGCCTTTCGGCGCAGGGCAGCCATATACCGGTGCTCGCTCTGCTTTCTTACAAGCTGCGGCAGCTTGCTTCAGATATCGTCGAACACATGCGCATCGAAACCGAAATGCTGTTCCCGAGAATTCTGAACAAGATTAAACCATCGTAATCCGTACTAGCGAAAAATCGTCGCTGCGCCGGCCAATGCGGTCGATCTCTGCCCGTATCGCCTGTAGCTCTCCCCCCGCTTTTTGCACAATGCGGGGAAACCGATCGTCGTCGGATTCCATCGAGCCGTCGATCTCAATATCGTCTTTGCCATCCGAACCCGCAATCAATACGTCACCGGACTTCAGGTGAACAAAATGTACGCGGGATCTTTTTACTTCGGATGTCGCACCCAGTTTTGCAGTACGCTGCGCGTCTTCGACAAAGTCGGCGCGTTTGTTGCGATAGAGTATTAACCGCGGATGTTCCGCGTTGATATAATAAACTTCACCGCGGACCGAATTCACCACGCCGAAGAGTGCCGACATATTCATCGAACCCTGGAAAAGGCTGAAGATGTGATCGAGCTCATTGTAAATACCGCGCAGCCATTTTTCCGGCGTCTCGCCGATCGGCTTATCCGCAAAGCGTGCGAGAATCGCTTGGAGTGTAACGGCACAGATGAGCGCGCCCGCCGCCCCCTGGCTCGATTTACCCATAGCGTCGCCGTTAAAGAAAAAAAGCCACGGCGACCGCGCGCCTTTGAAATGCAATACCGCAAACTTGGCGTAATCCCCACCGATTTCACCGGAATGGCCTTTGAATGAAAATTTTTTCTTTTGTTCGATGAGAAACGTTGCGGCAACTTTGCCGACTTTCATATCTGAAGCGCTGAGCGGCGTCAAGAGCAGCGACATGAGCAGGTAATCCCCCTGTTGCATCTCTTCGAGACCAGTGACCCTGAGCAGAGCTTCGTTGAGATCTTGCGTGCGTTCGCCGATCAGTGCTTCGAGGTTTTCGTTTGTGTCGCGGATGTATTTGATGCGCCTTTGCAGCTCGGCCGCCATCTGGTTGAAACCATGCGCGACTCTGCCCAGCTCGTCTCCCGAAACACCGTCGATGCGCGTATCGAGGTCGCCCTCGGTAAAGCGCACCATCGCCTGCGATACGGCGCGTGCCGAACCGGCGATGCGATGCCCGATTTTAAATGAGAGCAAAATACCCAGGAGTATCACGATCAGTATCAGCACAAACGCGCCCCAAAATAGAATATAGAGCAGGTAGCGCGGGTATGAGGGTTTGAGCGCAACAGCGAGGCCGGCCTTTTGGATTTCAGCACCGGCAGCGGCGGTGACGATGGGTATGTAGCGAAAGTCCATGTCGTCTGTATGAACGTTATCTTTCTTGTCTTTATATACCACCCGCCGCGAAATCGAATAGCTTCGGTTTTCTGCCGGATAATCGGTTTCGATTTCCCGGAGGCTGGGTGAAAACGACGAGGCGACAATTTTCCCGTTGAGCACGATAAAAATGCCTGACTGCGTAAGGTCGGCAATCGTGCGCGTGAACTGATGATCGAGCGTGTATCCGGCTACAATGGCGCCGACACGGTCGTCTTCAAAATAGACCGGCACAGTATTCTGCAGTACCAGCTGCCCCTTATCGATCGTGATTGCCGCCGTTGTTTCTCCCTTGCTTAAAGCGCGCTCAATAGCGGGGGATTTACTTTCATCGTCGCCAAATTCTCCAGGGTTATGGCTGCGCACGACGACAAAACCCTTCCGGTCATAGATCGTAATGCGGCCCAGCGATACGCCCGATTGCACCTGGCGACAAACGCGCAGAATCGGGCCGACATTGATCGTATCTGCCAGCAGCTCTTTTTTGATCTGCATATTTTCTGCGAGAATGCGTGCATAGACCAACGTCGTGCGTTCGTAAAAGTTATACGAATTTTTGGCGGAGATCATCTTTTGCACGAGTGTCGATTCGATCTGATTGCTGATCTGAAAGAACAGCACCAGAAAGATCATCGAGAGAATAAAGAGCATCGGTAAAACAGCCGTGAGAATAATGAAGTTAATCTTCGATGCGACGGAGTATTTCTCGATGCGCTTGCGCATCCAGTCGGGCACATGCACGCGTTCGTCCAGGCTGCGCAGAATGCGTGTGAGACGGGACGCAGTATCGTTACTCATCTGCCTTTCCCGGTTTTTTATACCGGCTCACCGCTTTGCCGGTACGCCTCACGATATCGTAGATCGCGTCGGAGTGCACAACATAACCCGAATAGGGAAAACCCGTGTCGAGATTCAGTATTTTGTCGCCGCCCTTAGTCAGGGTATAACTCTTGAGCCCGGTGAGAATTTCGCGCAGCTTCGGTGCAAGGTCGGCCGCTTTACGGCGACTGACCACCACCGCGTCATAAGGAATCGGCTCGGTCTTTAACAATACCTTGATACCGGGTGGGTTCGTCGGATAATTCTCTTCGATATAACCATCCCATGTCGCGCCTGCATCCACCTTGCCGTTGATTACCGCTTCGACGACATTAGGATGCGACCCGAGAAAATACACTTTTGAAAAATATTTGTACGGGTCTATCTGGTTTGAGAGAAACAGAGCAAGCGGGTATTTATAACCCGACGATGAACCGGTTTCGACAAAGGCGAAAGATTTGCCTTTGAGAGATGCGATGTCTTTAACCTCGTTCTTCACGACGATAATACCACGGTAAAAATCTTTTCCCTTGAGCTGCGCAGACGCGACATAGAGCGAATCTTTCGAGATCCCTTCGTCGAGCGCATCGGCATAGGCACCGGGCGAGAAAGACGCGATATGTACAATACCGCGCTTCAGGTCGGCGACGAGTTCGCGGTATTCCTGTACAATCATCAGGCGTACGCGTGCGTTGAGCTTTTCTGATAGATACGTTGCGAGCGGCTGGTAGGCCTTGCGCATCTTTTCGATATCACCCCACGGCGTGACACCGAAATTAATCGAGCGGGTATACGCGGTTTCTGAGATCTCGGTCTTTAAGGTGGCGTCGATTTCACCGTAGACTTCTTCTTTTTTGCCTGCCGCGAGCTGCGACACATCGGTCGCCTGCTCGCCGCGGCAAACGAAGAGGCACAACGCCAGGAAAAAAAAACATGTCACACGCAACTGGTACATCTTACGGCACCGCCAGTTTAGCGAAGGCATTGTGAAAAAACAATTCAATTACCACTTGCCGGCGAAACACGTCGGCATTGCCTACCTGGCCTTGGGGGCATTTTGCTAAATGGTATCCCGGGCGGCGCAAAGTGAACAATCCGTCATTTTCTTGACCCTACGTTGCGTGCAGCGCAACTAACGGGGGTTCCCCATATTACCCCTCAGCGAGGCAACATGAAATCTACATCTATCTCAGTCCCTGTGTCTTTTGGTAAAATACACATGCAGGTCGCCGGTCCCGAATCCGATGCGGCAATCCTCTTTATACACGGCTGGCCCGATTCGCATGATACCTGGTCGCACCAGATGGAGTATTTCGCAAAAAAATACCGCGTCGGCGCCATCGACCTACCCGGCGTGGGTGAGTCAGATGCCCCCACGGAGCGTGGCGGCTATCATATCGACAATATCTTACCGCTGATTTCCGCTGCGATCAAAACGCTCGGTGGAAAAAAGACACATCTCGTTGCGCACGACTGGGGTGCTATCATTAGCTGGGTTTTTGCATCGCGCCCCGAATATGCCTCACAAATCGAGTCGTACACCGCGGTCAGCGGCCCGCACCCCGCTTTGGCACGCGAAAACCTGTTCGGCAAATTCAAGTCGCTGAACCCGGGAAAGATTTTCGAAGGCCTGCGGCAGACTGCGAAGTCGTGGTATATCTATCTGTTCCAAATGCCTTACCTGCCCGATTTTATTCTGAACAATTTCGGCCGCCTGGTTTGGCCGCGCGCGCTCATGCAGGGCGGAGTTCCTTCGGATGACCCGATGCTCGACGCGACGAATGAAGACATCGGCAAGATTGCGGTCAATCCGCTGAATCTCTACCGCGAGATGCTGCAAGGCAAATGGATCGAGGTTCCCGGCCGGATTGATACCCGTGTGCAGGTGATTATCCCCAACCACGATCTTGCGATCACGCCGGAAATTTATTCGAATGTGACAGAAGTTGCGCCACAGGCACAGCTACACTATGTCGATGCCAACCACTGGGTGCAGCGCTCGCACCCGCAGCTGGTAAATCAGTTGATCGAGAAGTTTATTAACTGACCCCTCCCCACTCTCGGGAGAGGGGGTTAGAAGGTGGCTTCTATACCGGCAGTGCCTTGACTTCCGGAGATTTTTTAAACCAGCTATCGGGCAGCGAATAACGGAAAATACGCTTCAGTACTTCACCGTATTGTTTCGTAAAACTGCCGGTGTTGTAGTGCTGGCCGTACTTCGCGCAGATCTCGCGGACCTTCGGCGCCATCTCCTGATAACGCCATGCGGGAATATCGGGAAACAAGTGGTGTTCGATCTGGTGGCTCAGATTGCCCGTCAGAATATGGAACCACCAATCGCCTTTCAGGTTCGACGAACCACGCAACTGGCGCAGATACCAGGCGCCGCGCGTCTCATTCTGCGTCTCGGCTTCGGTAAAGGTTTCTGCCTTCTCGGTGAAATGGCCGCAGAAGATGATCGCATGCGCCCAGACATTGCGCATCAGGTTCGCGGTGATGTTACCGAAAAGTACCGGCAGCGCATTTTTGCCCGCGGTCATCGGAAAATAAACATAGTCTTTTGCGGCCTGCGAGAACATCTTCGAAAGAATCGGCTTCAGCTCTTGTAAAGTGAGTTGTTTTTTGCCGCTTTTGAGATTTTCGGCCTCCAAGTCGTGTAATGCGACCCCCCATTCGAAGAGCACCGAAAGCATGAAGTTAGAGATCGGCTGCGCGAGGTATTGCGGCTTCCACGGCTCGTCGTCGGTGAGGCGCAGAATACCATAACCCAGGTCGCGGTCTTTACCGACAACATTCGTGTAGGTGTGGTGCATGTAGTTATGCGAGTGGCGCCACGACGACGAAGTCGATGCGGTATCCCATTCATAGGTCTGCGAGTGGAAGTCGGGATCGTTCATGAAATCGTACTGGCCGTGCATGATGTTGTGGCCGATCTCCATGTTCTCAAGAATCTTCGCGATACCGAGCGCATACGTACCGCGCAGCCAGTCGGCGGGTTTCTCGCCGTCGTTCTTCAGGAGCTCGCGGCCCAAAAGTTCATGATCGCGGCACAGCTGCACGATATCGCGTATATAAGCCGCGTCTTCGGCGCCGACTTTCGCCAGCGTTTCGGCGCGCAATTGGTCGAGCTCGGCGCCAAAGGCGTCGATTTCCGCAGGGGTTAATTTTCTGTTTTTCATATTTCCTCCGTTTTATTCGTCACCCTGAGCTTGTCGAAGGGTGGCAGGGCCGTGCTTCGACAGGCTCAGCATGACCTTAATTACAAATCTATCTCTACTACGCCCACCGGCTGGGTGATGCAAAGTTGGATGTCCTCACGCCCCGATGTTTCTTTTCCGGTAAGAATATTTTTCACCGTACCCGAGCGCTTATGCGCCTTACACTCGTGGCAGATGCCGCGGCGGCAACCGTGCTTCGCCTGAATGCCCGCGGCCTCAGCTGCTTCGAGCAGGTTTGTCCCGGCTTTGACCGTTGCTCGCGAACGCAGAAAGCGCGCAGCACCTTCGCCGGCCGCAGTTTCGGGCAGCGTGTAATATTCGCTCTGGAGGCCCGAAAATCCCGCGGCGGTAAATCCGCCTTCCAGATCTTGTACGAACGCACCCGACCCGCAGACAAAAATCTGTGTCGTGTGCGGATTCATGTCGCTCGGCAGCATCGATTCGGCTGCTGCGTAATTCAGCCGCACGCTGCGGTGTGTCGTATCGTTTGTATCGCTTTCTTTTAAAAAGAAATACGGCTTGAAGTTTTTGTACTCGAACGCGAGGCGCTCGAGCGAGTGGCGAAAGATGACTGCGTCTTTCGATTTAGCGGCGTGAAAAAACCAGACATCCGCCTTGGTACCCGATTGCAACACCGCGCGCGCCATGGCGTAAACGGGGGTGATGCCGCTACCGGCGGAGAAAAAACAATACGCCGCAGTCGGTTGATCGCGGAGCAGAAATTCGCCGCGCGGTACGGATATTTCAAGCCGGGTGCCCGACTCGGCATGATCGAGCAGGTGATTCGAAACCAGGCCGCCCTTCTGGCGCTTAACGGTAATCTCAAGAGCTCCGGCGCCGGGTATGCCCGTCAAAGAATACTGGCGCACATGGCGCACACCCGCGATTTCAACGGCGACGTCGATGTGCTGGCCGGGTACAAAATCGGGATATCTCTCACCAGGTAAAAGTTTGAGTGTAATGGTCTCGGCGGTTTCTTCACGGCGGCTCAACACGACCGCACTCGGGCGGTATTCGGTGTCGAGGCGACCCGATTGTTCGCGCGTGTATTTCTGGCCTGCCGCGCTGAAAAGGCCGGTGCGCGCAAAATCGGGCAGCAGCCCTTCAAAGGCGCTAAAGCCGCTGAACAGGCTGGTTTCTTTCGTTGGATTCATGGCTCCTCCTGGTGTCAAAACTGACAGCGCGGACATTCTAACGCTGTTAGATATAAAGTAAACAAATGTTCGTCTTTCAGGCAAGTTTTTTTGCTGATTTTTATCGCGCCTTAGAAGATCAAATTCACGCTCAGAATGTGTATCTGTACGACATCCGCCCCGGTGGCATACGCCGCCCCAGGAATAAAAGCGCCATACGCATAAAAGAACTTCAGATCTGAAGTAAAATCATAGACCAGCTGGGCATCGAGCCCTTGGCCGACTTGCGCACCCGGCATTGTCGCGTTCGGGTCAGAGATGGCATTGGCCGCCACTTGCTTCAGATAATAACTATACTTAAATACGGTCATAAAATTGCGGCCCCAATGATAGTGGTTGAGCGGGCGCAGTTGAAAACCCCAGCGAAAGATATGCAGGTTACTGAGTTTGGGTTTCAGCGCCAACCCGGCCGAATAATAGCCGAAATAGAACAGATTCGTGTCGCTGCCGGTGAGATTCTCTTGCGCCGCGTTCGCCGTATTCGCGCCACTGCCTGCGGCAGTGTTGCGGCCAGAACCCGTCGCGTACTGGAAAATAAGGCCGGGCATGAGTTTCGCCTCGAGCACCGGCAAAGCATAGTTGAGGTCGAAGGTAAATCCCCAGGCGCGCACGGTGCTCTGCTCGCTCACCCCCGTCAGCGCATTGACCTTGTTATAGGTACTGCCGGTTTCATAGATGCCTTCGGCAAGATAACGGATGCGCGGAGAGACAACATAGCCCGAGAAACCCAGACCGAAATACAACGGATTAAACGTGTAGCGTTGGCCCGCGACGCG
The DNA here is from genome assembly GCA_017302045.1 of Spirochaetota bacterium. Classification (GTDB taxonomy): domain Bacteria; phylum Spirochaetota; class Leptospiria; order Turneriellales; family Turneriellaceae; genus Turneriella. The sequence continues at coordinate 25,378 of JAFLED010000001.1, read as the reverse complement.
CCCCGTCGAAGCGTCGGTTGTCGCAACAGTCGACTGGTCTAAATCGTAACTGTAAAACGCCAAAGCATACGCCGAAGAGCCAAAGACCTGCGGCGACTCGGCTTCGAGCGACGCAAAAAATCTTTTGCCGGCATTCGGCAGATTTGCGTCGATCGTGCGCCCAGGGGTAACATCGTATGCACCTTTCTGGGCGATCTGACCGCTGAAACCGCAACCCGAAAGCGACAGTGCGCAACCCGAATACTGCGCAGAATACGATCCCATCGCGGTGATCTTTGCATAACGAAAGACACCGGAATATTCGACACCGTCGGCAAAGTTTGCAAACAATAAACCGCGGCCTGTTTTAAAGAAGGATCTCCCCATGACCAGCTTATGATTTCCGAAACGAAATTCGGCATTGAAGAGTTCTAGGCCATAAAGTCCCGTCGCTGCGGTCTGGCCCGCCGCCTGCTGTGCGGCCGTAAGCGAATTGTTATACTCGTAAGCGACACGGCCACGCGCGCTGAACAGATAGGTCTCGTTATAAAGATAACGGAAATAGGGACGGTAGCTCCCCAAAAAGAAACCGCTCTTGAGGTTGGCACTGTCGCTGATGCCCGTGTTAGCCGCCGAAAGGCCGTACTGAAAACTATGTTTGTTCGTCGGACCATCCGCCAGGTCGAGAGGTTTCAGCTCTTCGAGCGGAATAAGTTCACTCGCGGCCAGAACCGGCGACAGCGAAAATGCCGCGACGAAAAAGAGAATGGCGCTGCGTTTTTTTTTCAAAGTTTCTCCAGAATAAAGGTATCGCGCGAGGCGGCATCTTGCGCAAAACGTTCATAGAGACGCAGAAATTCCGCAAAATCCGGCGCATTCGGTGAGAAGTTGAAGTCGCCGCTTGTATAACTGAAGTCGACCTCACCTGCAGTCGACACCTGTTGTGAGGCTGTGGTATTCGTCTGCGCCCGGCGCGCGGTTTTATCCGCAGGCATTGTGCCATCGCGGTTTACGACGGAGTTTCCTCCCTGCGGCAAGAGGCTCTTGCTGCGAGCGCGATCCAGAAGATCCGCTGCAGATTCGTGCATCTTTATTTCTGAACCCCGGTCGGGAGAATAACTAATCTCTTCGATGGTACCACGCACACCCGCGACGACGGTGGGGGTACGCACATGAAAATGATTTCTCTGCTTACCGTCGTTGGTCCTGGGTATTTTCGCCAGCAGCCTGCCCGCGCGCAGACTCATCACAACCTGGCTGCCATACGCACCGGTGCCGTATGTATCGAGCATCACGGAAGTGAGCGAATTCAGCGCGAGAGTACTACCATTGGCGAAAACAATCAGCGCGCGCGACCGCGGCCCGGTTTCGAGCTCTGTGTCGACTGGCAACCCCTGGCCGAGCTTCGCCTCTTTCCAATGGCCGCCTTTTACGCGGTACTGAACATGCCCGCTCAGCATTTCGAATTTTGCGACGATACCACCCTTCAGCGGCTCGCCAGCTTTTTTTTCCCGCGCGGCGAGCGTACCGGTCAGCACCAGACATGAAATGAAAGTCTTTATTTTCCGCATGCTGTTTCTCCTAGTGGCGCGATGGCCATTCTTCCTTTTCGGTTTTATAATCTTCGGCTGCACTAATGGCACCGATCAACTGGGCGCCCGAGACCAGATTGCCTTCGCTGAAGCGCGGCGACAAGATGCCGGCCTCTTGCACATCGCGTAGCGCATAGCGGTTAAAGCGTGTCAGGCGAAACAACCAGCCGCGCGTGATGTTATAATTCATCATCAGCGCAAATGCCAGAGTGCCGCGGTCTAAGGCGGTTACCGGCGACCCGTGCCTGACCCAACCTTCGCTGCGCGCGTGTTCAAAACGTTTTGCCTCATCGTGGTATTTTTCGAATTCACCCCGCGCCATCAGTAAGAGATCGACCATGTCTTGAACCGTGACGCTCGACTTACTGGCGATTTGCCGGTAGCGCTCCATTTCATGGGCTTTGTCTGCTGCGTGAGCAGAAGAAGTGGCCAGAAAAATGAGCAGGATTAACCGCCTCATGGTACTGGCTGTGCTCCGAACTTAGTGTATTTTAACCAAAGCGCCGCAGGCGTTTTGTTCGCGATAATGTAGAGGTCAGAGGGTAATCCTGCGCCCGCCGAGGCGGAAAAAACCAAAAGGTCGCCCGCGCTCTGACCCGCCAGAAAGGCCGTCGCACTCGTCAGATACAAACCGCTGCCGGCGAGAAAATCGTTGAAACCCAGCAGATATGGACCTTTGACGGTGGCTGTGTGCGCACTCAGCCGGCCTGCTGTATCGGTGACGAGAAAACCTTCGTTGATACCGATGTCGGCCGAACGCACATAACTGATATTGACCGCCGACGCCATCGCGGTATTCGACAAAACATTCGTCGGGCAGAACGGCAGCGCGCTCGCGGGGTTGTAACGCGAGATCGGTCCCGAAGTGCCCGCAGTGGATATCATCTGCCCCGTCGCGTCAAGACCCAGCATTGTGCCTGAGTAACAGTTGTACGCGGCAATGTTGTTTGCCGAACCAAAGACATCCGGCGAGACATTGGCCACAGCTGTAATGGCGCCGGTTTCGCTGATGATGCCCGAGCTATCTTTAATGTAGATATTAAAAGTGGTTCCACTTACCGTCGCAGCGAGACGCAGGCGCGTGCTGTAACTTTTTGCCGCGGCGTTTTCGAGAATGACCTGCGGCGGATAAAACGCCGGTAGTTTACCGTCGTTCTGGTACGCCGCGACCGACGGTGCAATATAGATGCTGTGCGTGCCGCCGCCACAGGTAGGGCAGGGCCGGTTAGAGGCAAAAACCAGCACGAGAAAATTATTCGAAAGCCGCAGCAAGATCGGGTGGTAATCGTCGTACCCGGCGTCAGAGACCGAGTTACCGTTCGTCAGCTTGAAACCAGGCGCCGGGACATCCGCTCCGGGCGTAATTTCGGCGACGCACGCGACCCCGAGCAGCAGCCAACCCCATATATGGATTTTAAGAGCTTTTAATCTTTTTATGCCCATGCGACGCGCTGGCCGGCATCGGCACACCCTGCAAAGCATTAAACAGGTTTCGGTCAGAAAATTTCAGCCGGATGTCCAATTTCGGAAAACCCAGGCATTATCCTTCTGAAGCAACGCTTCAGGAGGAGATATGACCGATACAAAAAGCGCTATGGAATTCCATAGCGGCGACGCATCAAAACGTGCCCGCTGGATCAAAATCGCCCGCGTGATCTATTGGATTATAACCGGCTTTGTCGCCGTGACCATGATCATCGCGGGTATATCGTACATAGTGGGGTTTAAGCCGACAGTTGAAGCTTTCGTCAAAGTAGGATTTCCCATTTATGCCATGAAGATTCTGGGAGTTTTTAAGATTCTGGGTGGATTCACCTTTCTCTTCGTAAAAAACCGAACGCTCAGAGAATGGGCCTATGCGGGTTATACCTTCAATCTCATCGGCGCGATCGCGGCGCATGCCTTCACCGACCAGGGCTATCTGCCCGCCGCGATCGTGCTCGTTATGGTCTTGATTTCGTACCGCCAATGGAAAACCGGGTGGCTGTAATGAAAAATTTTGCCCTGCTTTTCCGCCAACCGAATTACGAATACCCGCCCGAGAAAATGAAAGAACTCGGGCAAAAGTGGCAGGCCTGGGTCACCGGCATCGCCGAACAAGGCAAACTCGTCGACCACGGACCGCGGCTCGCCATGGAGGGCAAGGTCTTGAAGGCTGGGGGCGTCATCACCGACGGCCCCTTCGTCGAAATCAAAGAACGCCTCGGTAGCTTCATCGTCGTGCGCGCCGCCGATCTCGACGAAGCGACGACGCTGGCACATGGCTGCCCCGCAATCGACGAAGACGGCAGCGTCGAAGTACGCCCGATCATCGGCCCGGGAAAATAATCTTGCGGCGGGCAGGCGATGCCATACGCGAACTCTACCGTGCCGAATTTTCGAAAATGGTCGCGGTCATCGCCCGCCGCTTTGGCCTTGCGCATATGGAAATCGCCGAAGATATCGTCGGCGAAACTTTCTTAACCGCCGCGGAAAAATGGGAAACCGAAGGTATTCCGCCTAACCCCGCGGCATGGCTTTATGTCGTGGCGAAACAAAAGGCTATCGCGCATTTCCGGCGCGCAAAAAGACACAAAAACAAAATCGCCGAACTCGCCCTGAGTCAGCCCGAAATGACCAGCGACACCGAACCCGATTTTTCCGCACCCGGCATCCGCGACAGCCAGCTCGCTATGATCTTTGCAGTTTGTAATCCGGTCATCCAAAGCGAAGCGCAGATCGGTCTTGCGCTGCGCATTCTCTGCGGCTTCGGTATCGACGAGATCGCCGAGGCGTTTTTCTCGAACAAAGAAACCATTAACAAGCGCTTGTTCCGCGCGAAAGAAAAACTCCGCGCCGAAAACGTCGTGCTCGAGCTGCCACCCGCCGCGGAGATTGCGGTGCGGCTGGAAAGCGTACTGCGCGTTATTTATCTGCTCTTTAACGAGGGTTATTATTCGCGCACGCAAAATGTTACGCTGCGCCGCGACTTCTGTTACGAGGCGCTGCGGCTCGGCACGGCTCTCTGCGAATATGCGCCGACCCGCCTGCCGCAGACGTATGCGCTGGTGGCGCTCATGTGTTTCCATGCTTCGCGTATCGATGCGCGCGAGAATCACAGTAACGCACTGGTCTTGTATCAAGAGCAGGATGTCTCGCTTTGGGATCGCGGACTCATTGCACAGGGTTCGCACTTTCTGTCTCTCGCGGCGACGGGCGAACAGCTGACAACCTACCACCTCGAAGCGGGCATTGCCTACTGGCACTGTGTGCGAGACGACACGCAGGAAAAATGGCGCAGCATTCTGGATCACTACGACCGGCTGCTCAAATTACAATACTCCCCCGGCGCCGAATTGAACCGAATCTATGCGTTCAGTCAGGTGCATGGAAAAACGCAGGCGCTGGCGCAGTTAGAAAGCCTGAGATTTCCCGAAGACCGCTTTTATTACATACTCGTCGCAGAGCTTTGCGAAAATGTAGACAAACCGAGGGCAAGAGCCAGTCTTGAGAAAGCGCTAGAACTTGCGCGCACCGAAGGGGAAAAACATGAAATCCGTAAGAAAATCACCGCTCTCCAGAATTAGCTTCATCGCCGTGCCTCTCTTGTTATTTGCCTCGTGCAACCTGTTGCGTTCGTCGGGCAAAGCCAGCTTTGTGGCTGCAGACAAACCCGGCATGGGTCGCCTTAAGGTTACGGGGCCTTCGGGTTGGCAATGCATTGAATTTGAAAAGGCCCCCATCGGGCCCGACTCTTCGCAGTTGCAGATTGCCGGCAAGGGTCGCGGCGAATGCCCGTTGTTTGGTTCCTATAACTTTGATTCGACGAGTTATCCGACGCAGGGTGAAACAAAAGATATCCCGGCCGACAAACCGACACTGGTATACAAGAATGAAGCGGGTAATTTCGAAATCTATGTACTCTTAACCAAAGACAAAGAAGCCTTCTCCAAAATAGGGAAATAATAGAAAAGAGATTTTCATCCCACCCGTATAGCGGGCGCGATGAAAATCTCGACTGCAAACCTTAGAGTTTTTTATGCGTGCCGTCGCAGAACGGCGCGTTGCCGGTCTGTTTGCACTGGCATAACCAGGCTTGGCCAGTCTGCTCGGCGGTGAACTTCAGCGGTGCGAATTTTTTCTCGCCCTCGGGAAGTCCCTTGTTTATGGCGTTGTGAGAACCATCGCAGAACGGTTGGTTCTTCGAATGCCCGCACGAACACCAATAGTAGTTTTCACCGGCCTTGAGCTCGACACCCGCCGGCTGCTTTGCTGCTATATGTGCCTGCATATCAGTTCTTCAACTGACCAGCGATCGCCCACGCGCCGCCGACCATGCCCAGATCTTTCAGCGTGGCGAGCATCGGCATCATGCGGCTCATCTCGTCTTTCGCGTTGATAACACCCGGAATGTGGATGCTCAGCACATACGTGAGAATCAGCACACCGGTCAGAAACGCTGCAAGTGAACCCAGGCCTTTCATGTTGGTGATAATGCCGATGGCACCCAGAAGCATCGCGACACCGGTGAAATAAACCCAGAACACACCGCCCGGGACAGGCACCATGCCTGCCATCATGTTTGCCTTTGTCAGGTGGTTGATACCAAACATAATCAAAGGTATGCAGAATATGAATCTGCCGCTCTTTGCAAAACCAGAAATTAATGAACTCATGTTATTCTCCTTTCGTTTCTTTATTCATTCTTTATAGGAATGCCTGATGTGCGTGCCCAGCTTACGCAGCAGCTGGTTCAGCTGCTCTTGTTCGCCGGCGGCCAGTGCGCCGAACAGTGTGCGAATGCCAGCGACAAAATCGGGAAAAATCTTCTCAATCGTTTTTTTACCCTTGGGGGTAAGATGGATTCGAAACGAGCGGCGGTCGCCTGGTTCGGCGCGGCGCTCTATCAGACCTGACTCTTGCATGCCGTCGAGCACGCGCGTGATATTACCGGCCGACTTTAACAGCTTCGATGCCAGCACATGCTGCTGCAAGGGGCCGAGATGGTAGAGCGTTTCAAGAATACCGAACTGCGGCGGCGTCAGCTTAAAGTCGCGAAACTCATGGCGCAGCTTATTTTCGAGCGAGTCATGGGTGCGCATGAGCTTGATAAAGAGGTCGAGTGCCCGCTTTTCTTCAGAATTGCCCTGGTATTTCGTGGCCATTTATTTGAATATGCAATAATTTACTACGCAACTATTGCATCGGCAACTATTTCTGCCTGGGTTCGAGTTTGCCTGTCAGGAATTGACGTAGCTGCTGATACCTTGTGCGTAGCACGCAATGTATACCCCCATGCGCCTCGTTGCTTTCGCCCTTGGCGTGCTCTTCGTCGTTACCTTCCTGGCTGCTGACAAGCTCACCCCGGGTGGCCTCGTCTATGCGCAGTCGTTCTGGGGCGATACCGGTAAACCCGTAGCCGAGAACCGCATGAAAATCCGCGTCATTGAATACCCGGGCGATGCATCGGAATACTTCTGGTCGCAACAGTTCTTTTATGCCGGCAGCAACGAGGGTGGCTATGTCGGCATTCAAACCGGGGGATTGCAAAAAGGCAGGCGCATCGGCAAGAAGCTCATTTTCGCGGTCTGGAATGTTACCGAAGCAGAGCCAGGAAAGGGTGCCGTTTGCGAGCCCTTTACCGGTGAGGGGGATGGCATGACCTGCAGCATGGCCTTTGACTGGAAAACCGGAGAAGAATATATTGCTGCTGTCAAAATTGCCAGGAAAAAACTCGTGGGCACAATCACCGAATCGAAAACCGGCAAGGTGCTGACGATCGGTACAATGCCCTTCGCCAAAGGATTTCATTCGCTTTCGCATGGGTCGATGGTCTGGATTGAATACTTCGGCGACGCCGCAAGTTGTGCCGCAACGCCTGTGCAGCGTTCCAGTTTTACGCCCGATGTATCTGATGGATTGACTGCCCGCCTGAGTAACGTGACCTTTGGCCAGAAGTGCCCGAATGCCAACGGAAAAATTGCGGAAGATGCGCGTTCTCTGGTCTTCACAACCGGTGGCAATACCGTAAAATAATCTCCTTTGCGATGACCCCGGACGAAGCCGATGCAATTATTGCCATGATCGATGCCGGCGGGCGCTTCAGCACGCGGTTCCAGGAAGAATCCTGGGGTTTTTCTTTGGAAGGCAACGCGTATCGCTACTGGAGTGAACAGCTTCGGGAAGACGGTTCTGCGAACACGCTGAGCGAACTCTGGCACCGCGAGCAGCTTAAATCCCGGTTAACTTCTGCTTATGCGTTTTCGACTATCAGAGAACGCATAAGGTTCGACAAACTCGTCGTCGATGGTCGCGAGTTTCCGATCGATATCACGCACTTTACCTTTCCCGAAGCACTACCCATAATCTCAGACATGCAAGAGCTCGCGAAGCTTGAATATTTTCCGCAGCTATCGTCTGCCAGTTTTGTCGAGTGCAATCTCGATGGCAATGGCCTCTGGCTGCTTTGTGATGCCGCAGGTATCACCAACCTGAACTTGCAGGCCACCCAGATTCACTATGCCGATCTGCACGCGCTCTTCAAGCTGCCCGCATTGCGTATTTTGCGTCTCAAAGACAATCCGCAGTTAACGGACCGGGCGGCCGAGCACCTGGGGCTCTTGCCATGCCTCGAAGAGCTACAACTTCAGGAAACCTCGTTCACTGAAGCCGGTTTGCGTGAGCTGGGGTTTATGCCCACCCTCAAAAGTATTGTATTATCATATGATAGCCAGCGCTTTACCCTGGCCGGCTTGACCGAGGCTTCCCGGCGCTTGCGCAACTGTGAAATTCTCGTTAAAGGGGTGGGTGAGTTTTCGAATGGCACCTTCTCGGGCACATGGCCCGAGAACGCAGATTAGATAGGCCTTTCGTCGCGCCGGATTATGACATGCGCAGCAAAGGTTGCGCAAGAAAGGCTTGCACTAGTACAAACACGAATGCGACGGTGTAGACTATTCCCGCGGCGGTCATGGCTCTTGCCGGTGCGCCGCGTGCGATCAGCCAACCTAGAAAAGGCAGCACCTGCAACGCGTGCAATCCCACGAAGTGCGCGATTCTCAGATCACCAGCTACCGTGCTAAAATTGACGAGCGGCAAACCGGGGCCACCATCGGCAATACCGATCGTGTGGCGGTTGAGCCCCGACATCGCGCCGCCGACAACGCTGCCAATCACAAAGAGCACCGCGCCCCAACGAATGCCCGAAAGGTATGCGCCTGAAATTTTTTGCTCGCCGCGAAAAAAGTGGCGGAACACGCGAATAAAGACGACGGTGTTGACGATGATCATTACACCCATCACCGAGTAGATGATGCCGTCGATCAGCGTTTTCTGGTTAAAGTGGGATGTCACGCCGCGCGCCGACTGCAAACCGATAAAAAAGACTTCGCCGAAAATCATCGCGCTGATAATCCACGCCGCGCGGTTGCCTTTTGTTTCGTCGAGCGAATCGGGCAGGTGCCGCGCGAAGAGTGCGAGCGTACCCAGGTAAACAAAACTTGTGACAGCAAATTTCAGCGGCTTCACCCAGGCGCTGATGCCCAAGAGTTGCCGGCTATCGATAAATATCAGCGCGGCAAAGACAACCGCGATGACGGCATTCAAAGCGGCGCCGGCGACAAAAATGCGCACCATGCTATGACGGTCGGCGCTCATGCTTCACCCCAGAGCGTTACCGACCGCGTCTTCGCCGCGCGTACGAGAACATAGAGCAGTAGACCCATCGGCCCAAACATAAAGGTCAGAAACCAGCACGGGACCATGACCCAAAATGGCATGCCCTGTTTCTTCGCATCGTGGAACTGCCACATGCCCACGAACATGTCGAAGGCAAGGTAGTGAATCCACCCCGCGGTGACGGCCCATGGGCTCGTGAAGAGTTTCATCACGCCCGCGAGGCTTGAAAAATCGCCGCCTGAGCCGCCGAATGTGCCGAGCACGACGGCGGTATAGGCCACCGCAAAGAGCAGGGGAATCACCGCGGCTTTGACGAAGACGCGCAGGAAAGGCACAAACCAAGATATAAGAAGAATTACCCAGCCTACCACGGCCAGCTGGTTTCCAATAAGAAAGACTGTTTCTGGTTTCATAATGTTGACAAAGTAAACATTGAAGTTTACATCGTCAACATTTTTTGACAAGAACGCCTCCCGGGTATACCTTACAGCTGATGACGAGTTACCACCACGGCGACCTCAGGGCCGAACTCATGAAGCAGGCCTTGAAGATTCTCGACAAAAAGGGAATCGAAGGATTAACCCTGCGCGAGGTGGCGCGCGCCGCCAAGGTGAGTCACACGGCACCTTACCGCCATTTCAAAGATAAAGAAGATATCCTCGCCGCCATCGCCGAGGTGGGCTTCACCGACCTAGCCGCGCGCGGACGGCGGGCGCTCGAAGTTGCCGACCCGCTCTCGGGCTATCTCGAATATGGCCGCGAATATATTGCCTTCGCCGCGGAGCATCCACAGTATTTTCGCATCATGTTCTCGGGCAAATTTAAGGACCCGGCGTCATGCCCGGGGCTTAAACGCGAGGGCGATGCCGCGTTCGGTGCGCTCGTTGCGGCGATCGAGCGCTGCCAGGCCGCGGGAGTAGTACGTGCAGGCAGCTCCATGGAACTCGCGCTCGCGGCGTGGTCGTATGTGCATGGCATTGCGAACCTCTATATCGACGGGCGCTTTCAGCAAGAGGGAAAACTCTACCCCACCGTTACAGAGATGTGGACGCTGTTGGGTAAAAGCCTCATTCAGGGTTTGGGCGCATAGCATGGATGCGCGGTGCCGAAAAATATCAGCCACGGTAGCTATCTGCAATTTTCCAGACGCCGCGTTCGAGAAATGCCGGAATCGTCTGCCGGTGCGCCTTATTGATTAGATTCGAGTGTGATTGACGATATTTTTTTGCATAATCGACGAGGCGAATAATTTCACCGCCGGCGAGGTAGGTAATCCGCTTGTGATAGCTGTTCTTGAGCGCGAGTTCGACGATCTTCTCCATGAGTTTGGTCGTTTGTTTGGTGTCAAACTCGCGCAGAGCATCGTAATATTTATCGCGGTCGATGAACTTGATGTTGATCGGCACGTAGCCCTCGCGAATTAAAACAAAGTTATTGAGTACGCGGCCAATCCGCCCGTTGCCGTCAACGAAGGGATGAATATTTTCAAAAGTCAGGTGCAGCCGCGCGACACGCCGAATGATACCCGCACCGATCTGACCACGCAAGTCGGCGAGCATTTTACCCAGGCGCGGCACCACCTCTTTAGGATCGGGCGCAATATGATTGCCGACGCGCACCCACTCGTTGTCTGTGCGAAAACGCCCGGCGATGTCGTCGCGAATATTCGAAATTAGCATCTTGTGTAACACGAGCATCACATCGAGATCGAGCTCACTCTCGATCGCCTTGGTGTGAATGTATTCAACGACGCGGGCAAGATTGCGCGCTTCGAACATTTCGCGTTCTGATATAAAGCGATCGAGATCGATTTTTCTCAGAATTTTTTCGGTTTCATCGAGCGACAGCGTGCTGTTTTCAATCGCGTTCGAATCGTAAACCTGCTCGGGAACTTCGGCCTCAGCCATGAGGCGCAGAAGAGAATCTTTGCCCAAGGCCAACTGATAAAAATGCGTACGGAGTTGATGGATTTCAGTTAGTGCGGAATCCGTATATTCCATGGCCCCACCCCTGATTTTTCATGATTTTTAATAATAAATGATGAAAAACAAGATACTTTATAGGTATATTCACCTTGTAAATTTTTTTTTAGTGAAGAATATACATAAAATTTATAATCTTCACGATTTCTTTAGAAAAATCATGAACATTTTTTAGTTTGTAAAGCAACGTTTTTTTTGGCCGATAGAATTCATATATCTTATTTTACCTTTAAGTTAATTAACCTAAAGGATAAATATGGGCAAAGTCAAAGTCGCAGCGTTCTCGGTTTCTCTCGAGGGCTTCGGGGCAGGGCCCAACCAGAGTTTAGAAAACCCGCTAGGATTGCGCGGACCAGAGCTGCACCAGTGGTTTTTTCCCACCAAGGTCTTTCAATCCATGCACGCTGGCAGCGAAAAAGGGACAACTGGCATCGATAATGATTTTGCCGCAAGATCATTCGAAAATACCGGCGCCTGGATTCTCGGCCGCAATATGTTTGGCCCGGTGCGCGGCCCCTGGCTCAATGAAGACTGGAAAGGCTGGTGGGGAGAGAATCCACCCTACCATGTGCCCATTTTTGTTCTGACGCACCATGCGCGCAAGCCGCTCGAGATGGCAGGCAATAGTACATTCTATTTCGTCACGGAGGGCATCGAGGCAGCGCTCGAGCAGGCAAGAAAGGCAGCCAACGGTAAGGATGTCCGCATCGGCGGCGGGGTCTCTACGATTCGGCAGTATCTGCAGAAGGGTCTCGTCGACGAACTGCATTTCGCGATCTCGCCTGTCTTTCTCGGTGAAGGCGAGAATTTATTCGCCGGGCTCAACTTGCCTAAAATGGGATTCAAACTCGTGGAGCAAAAACAAGGCGAAGGTGCGCTGCACGTGGTACTGAGAAAGGGCTGAGATGGCGCACGCCACGCACACAACAGCAAGCAGCGACCAATTGAGTCTGACCTTCGCCGCCCTCGCCGACCCAACACGGCGCGCGATGCTCACGCGTTTGGGGCAAGGGCCGGCGACGGTCACCGAACTCGCCCAGCCGTTTCACATCAGCGGCCCCGCGATCACGAAGCACCTCAAGGTGCTCGAGCGTGCGGGTCTCATCACGCGTGAGAAAGAAGCGCAGTGGCGCCGCTGCCGCATCGAGGCGCAGCGGCTCAAAGAAGCCAACGAATTTATAGAAAAATACCGTAAGTTCTGGGAAGATAGTTTCGATCGTCTCGAAATTTATCTCAGGAAATTGCAGGCGAAAGACAACAACACAACCGAAGGAGAACAAAAATGAGTACAAAAGTAAATATCGAAGCGACAATCTCAGCGCCCGTCGCAAAGGTCTGGGATTTCTGGAACAAACCGGAACATATCACAAAATGGAATTTTGCCCATGAATCGTGGCATTGCCCGAGCGCGAAGAATGACCTGAAGGTTGGCGGAAAACTGCAGTCGCGCATGGAAGCCAAAGACGGCAGCTTCGGTTTCGATTTCGAAGGCACCTATAACGAGGTCGTGGATCAGAAAAGAATCGTGTATACGATAGCCGACGGCCGCAGGGTTGAAACGGATTTTACAGATGTGGGTGGCAAAACAAAGATCGCCACCATCTTCGAAGCAGAATCTCAAAATCCAGTCGAAATGCAGCAGGGCGGCTGGCAGGCGATCCTCGATAATTTTAAAAAATACGCGGAGGCAAACTAATGGCAACGAAAAAAACCAAGGCAAAGCCGAAAAAGAAAGCGGGTGTACCGAAATCGAAAAAAGGTGCCGTAAACGTCCAGTATACCGGCGCCAAAGCACACAGCATCACCCCGTTCATCATGTACAATGCCAACCCCGAAGAAGTCGCGAATTTCTATGTGAAGATATTCAAAAAATCGAAGATTCTGCGCGCCAACCCGATGCAGGCAGACTTCATTCTGAACGGACAGAGATTTTTCTCGTATAACGTCGGCGACCATGAACAGTTTAAATTTACCTGGGGCGTGTCGTTCATGATCAATGTCGACACGCAGAAAGAAGTCGACTATTACTGGAATGCGCTCACGGCCGATGGCGGCGAAGAGAGCATGTGTGGCTGGGTAAAAGATAAATTCGGCCTCAGCTGGCAGGTGACGCCGAATATTCTCTTACAGCTGGTTTCGCATAAGGATAAAGCAATAGCTGACCGCGCGCAGCAGGCTATGCTAAAGATGAAAAAGATCGATATTGCGGCACTCAAGGCAGCGGCCGAGGGTCAAGGATGACCCGGGCCGGAGCCGCCACGGAAGGCGTCCCAGCGACGGCCGAAGGCAAGTAAGGTAATTATGAGCACGGCCAATCCTAACGAAGTCGTTATCACCCGCACCTTCGACGCGCCACGCCAGATGGTGTGGGATGCCTGGACCAAAGAAGAAAATCTGCGTGAGTGGTTTGGACCCACAGGCTCTAAGATCACGTATGCGAAGATGGAACTGAAACCCGGTGGTATGTTTCACTATGCCATGAAATTTGGCGAACACCCCGAGATGTGGGGCAAATGGGTTTTCCGCGAGGTAGATCCGCCGAAGAAACTTCAACTCATTCAGTCGTTCTCAGATAAAGACGCAGGCATTACCAGGCACCCGATGGCGCCGACCTGGCCGAAGCAGACGCTTTCGACAACAACCTTCGAAGAGGTGATGGCCGAAGGCACAGGCGGTGCAGGCGTCAAGACCATGCTGACGCTGCGTTGGGAGCCGTACGAAGCGACGCAAGAAGAAATTGATACCTTCAATGCCGGTCGCGCGGGCATGGATCAGGGTTGGGCGGGTACTTTCACGCAACTCGACGCATACCTGGCTGCAAAACAAAAATGATCATGAACGAGGTCAGCTACAAGGAAGCGTTGGAGCGAGAGATTGTTCTGACGCGAGTTTTTGCCGCGGAGAAAAAAATCGTCTTTGAGGCATTCTCAACCCAAGCTGCGCTCGACGAGTGGTTTGGTCCCGGAGGGTTCACTACCACAACATCTGAGTTTGAGTTTCGCGTGGGCGGTCGCTGGCGGTTTGAGTTCAAGGGTCCCGACGGAACAATCTACGGCAACCGCATCGAATACGTCGAGATTTCTCCCTACGACCGCATCGCCTTTCACCACGGTGCGGATAAGGATAACGATCCGGGAAGATTTTTCGTTACCTTGACTTTTGATGAACAAAAGGACAAGAAAACTGTACTCAGCTTGCGACAACTGCATCCAACGAAGGAGCAACGCAGTGCCGGCATTGGTTTTGGCGCCGTCGAGTTCGGTATGCAAACTCTCGATAAGCTTGCAGTCTATCTGACCAAAGGAAAAAAATAAGGAGCAATTATGTCAGATTCAAGGGAACTTAAACTCGGACGCGTGGTCGAAGCACCGCGCGATCTGTTATGGATGTGCTGGACTGAACCCAAGCACCTGATGCCGTGGTTTGCCCAAAGCCCTGGACGGTGAGCGAATGCCGCATCGATCTGAAGCCCGGCGGCGAATTCTATACGATGATGAATTCGCCCGAGGGCGGTAAGTTTCCGAACAACGGCGTCTTTCTTGAAGTCATACCCGGGCAGAAACTCGTGTGGACCGACGCTTACACAGTTGGCTGGCAGCCCGTCGAAAATCCGTTTTTCACAGCCATCGTCGAATTTGCCGACGCAGGCGCCGGTAAAACAAAGTACACCGCCCGCGTGCGCCACTGGACGCTCGAAAACGCAAAGAAACATGCAGAGATGGGATTCGAAGGCGGCTGGGGAACAGCCCTCGAACAGCTCGTAGAATACACACGGAGCTTGAAGTGAGCGAAACAGAAAAATCCATCGTGCTCGAACGTGTTTTTGAAGCGCCAGCTGAAAAAATCTGGAATGCGCTTGTGAACAAAGACGAGATGAAAAACTGGTACTTTGATCTCGCTGAGTTTCGGGCCGAAGTGGGTTTTAGTTTTAAATTCACCGGCGGGCCATCACCGGAAAAACAATACCATCACTTATGCGAAGTCCAAGAAGTTATTCAAGGCAAAAAACTCTCGTACACGTGGCGATACCAGGGTTACGCGGGCAACTCGCTGGTGACTTTTGAACTGATCCCTCAGGGAGAAAAAACGCTGCTGAAGTTCTCTCACACCGGTCTCGAGAGCTTTCCGGCCGATAATCCCGATCTGGCAGCGAAAAATTTCGCCGAAGGTTGGAACCACATCATACTCAAATCTCTGCCTGCCTATGTCGAGGGGAAATCCGCATGAAGCCCGTGAAACAAATTACGATTACCCGCACCTTCGATGCACCGCGCAAGCTGGTGTTCGAGGCCTGGCTCGACGAAAAGCACCTGCAACAATGGTGGATGCCGCGCGGATTTACGAATCCGACCTGCCGCATCACGGCGGGCAAGATTCCCGGCCGTGCAGAAACCGGTGCAGAACTTACCGTGGTCACGTACCACCCTGATTTCGGCGAGATGCCACAGTCGGGTAAATTCGAGGAAGTTTCACCGTTTGATAAGATCGTCTTCACTACGACGGCATTCCCCAATGAACAAGGGAAACCGCTGCTACGGGGCCACAATGTCATCGCCTTCAGCGATGAAGGTAGCAAGACCAAAATGGTCATTACAGCGAGCATTCTCGAGGCCGGTCCCGGTCTCGAAGGCGCGCTCGCGGGTATGGATCAGGGTTGGGCCGAAACCCTCGACCGCCTCAATGAGCATGTCGAAGATACCTCCGACCGCGAGATGAGCATCACGCGCCTCGTCGATGCGCCGCGCGAGCTCGTATGGAAAATCTGGACCGAACCCGAACACATTCAGGAATGGTGGGGCCCCAACGGTTTCACGAATTCGATCCACAAATTTGATTTAACGCCGGGCGGCGCATGGATACTGACCATGCACGGGCCAGACGGCACGAACTATCCCAATGAAATTCGCTTCGTAGAGATCATCCGCAACGAGCGCCTGATCTATGATCATGGCCAACCCGAGGATGGCGGTTCGTTTCGCGCCTTCGTGCATTTCAGCGATGAAGGCGGCAAGACGCGCGTGTCGATGAAAGGTGTCTTTAAGACTGTTGCGTACAGGCAAATGGTCATTGAAAAATACGGAGCGCTCGAAGGGCGGAAACAACACTTCGAACGTATGGAAACTTACTTGGGTAAATTAAAGACCGGAGGAAGAATCAAATGAGCTACATTGATGGATTTATCATTCCTGTGCGAGCGAAAAAAAACAGGCGTATGCCGACATGGCCTTCAGCGGCGCACGGCTGATCTACGGCGGATTTTCAACCTTACTCGATAGCAATCAAAAATAGGAGAACAACCATGGACAACACAACACCTTCTAAAGGAGCATTCTGGAGCGGCTGGATTTTAAGCGGTCTCGCCATCGCCTTTCTGACCTTCGATGGCATTTTTAAATTCTTTCTGCACAAAATGCCTCCCGAAGCAGTCGCTGAAGCGGCTCGGCTGAACTACCCGACAAATCTCATGCCTGGTATTGGCACAACTCTGCTGATCTGCACGCTGCTCTACGCGATTCCGCGTACAGCGATCTTAGGAGCGATTCTTCTGACGGGTTATCTCGGCGGAGCGGTTTCGGCCCATGTACGTATTATGAATCCCTGGGCGAGCCACATTCTTTTCCCCGTTTATCTCGGCGTCTTTATCTGGCTGGGCCTTTACCTGCGCGTACCCGCGCTGCATAATCTTGTACCGCTGAGGAAATGATGAGGCTTAACAGTATCTACCTGAACTTTGCTGGCAACGCCGAAGAAGTTTTTACTTTCTACAAATCGGTCTTAAAGTGTGAGTTTGATTCGCTGGTGCGCTTCAAAGACATGCCGATGCCCGGCGTGACGCTTTCTGACGCCGACGGCAATAAGATCATGAACATCGCGCTGCCGATCGGTAAGCACAGTGCGCTTATGGCATCGGATGCGCTCGAGTCGCTGGGTCAAAAGGTTGTGACGGGAAACAATTTCTATATCAACCTTTCGCCCGAGTCAAAGAAAGAGGCCGACGCACTCTTTGCGGCGCTGTCGCATAATGGCACAGTTGAAATGGCGATGGCCGACATGCCCTGGGGCGATTATTTTGGCTCGTTCAGAGACAAGTTTGGCATAGGCTGGATGATCAGCTTACCTACAAAAAAATGAATTTAAGGAGAGACTATGAAAATTATTAAAAGAATCTTAATCGGACTCGTCGTCGTCATTGCCGGCATTTTCATCATAGCCGCAACCCGGCCCAACACCTTCACCGTAGAACGCTCGCTGAAAATTAACGCGGCACCGGAAAAAGTTTTTCCTTACCTGATTAGCTTCAAGAAAGGCCTCGAATGGTCTGCCTGGGACAAGCAGGAGGAAGAGGTGAAACGAACATTCACAGGCCCCGAAAGCGGAATGGGCGCAACCTATGAATTTGAAGGAAAACTTTCTTAAAAAAACATTGGGCCGAACGGGTTCGTGAAAATGGATCTGACATTTTATAAGCCCATGCAAGGCTCTAACGATGTGACGTATTCGCTGAAAAAAGACGGAGATGCAACTGTTATGAATTATCATATGACCGGGCCCGCGCCTCTCATAGCCCGTGTTATCTGGATGTTTGTGAATATGGATAAATACATGGGCGATAAATTCAACCAAAGCATGCAGAACCTGAAAACAATCGTTGAAGAAAAAAAGTAGGATATCCCCCGTGACGCCGACAATTACCGCATTTGAACGCTCGCCCGACGGCGGCAAAGGCCTTGCCCGCGATACACGCGTGCGCTGGGCGCTCGAAGAAGTCGGCCAGCCCTATGCGGTACGCGGCGTGTCCTTCGACGCACTGAAAGAACCCAAACATCTCGCCCTTAATCCGTTCGGCTCTATACCGACATACGAAGAGGGCGATCTCGTCTTATTCGAATCGGGGGCGATTGTTCTGCACATCGCCGAGCGCCACGACAGTCTGCTGCCAAAAGATGCCAACGCCCGGGGGCGCGCCATCGCCTGGATATTTGGCGCGCTCAATTCGGTTGAACCATGGATTCTCGAGTTACAGAATGCCAAATTGTTAGAAAGCGACAAGCCCTGGGCGCAGGATCGCATGCTTTTAGTCGCCGATCGCCTAAGGGGTCGGCTGCAGAAACTTTCGGCATATTTAGGCGATAAGGAATGGCTCGATGGCGCCTTCAGTGCTGGTGATCTTATCATGGTCTCTGTGCTGCTAAGAACTCGCCCGTCGGGCATTCTGAACGAATATGCAAATCTCGCCGCATACGTTTCGCGCGGCGAAGCGCGGCCCGGCTACCAGCGCGCCTTCGCTGCTCAGCTGGCGTTTAATCAGGGAAAGCGGTAGGGAAAAGCATGTATCTTGTGGCAAAAAGCCCGCTATATCACGCGGGCACCCGAGGGTAATAACCCCGATTGTTTTACGACTAATGCCGATGAGAAAGGAAGAAAAAACATCCAAGGTGCGTCAACAGTCAGCAACGCAGAAACATATTACCATATTCAAATTGCGGCGGGCCGATGATGCAAAGCTGATGATACTCGCGAGAAAACTATGGCCATACGTGCCTGCAAGGGACTTGAAAACCGTATTTGGTAACGCGCACAAGCGACCGGCAAAGGCCACGCTGATCGGTGCCCGTACCGACACTGCTCTGATCGGGTTTATTTATGCCACGGTTCGCGTCGATTATGTCGAAGGCTCCGATACTTCTCCGGTGGCTTATCTCGAAGGCATCTACGTTGAACCCCAGCACCGCAAGCAGGGCATCGCCCAAGAAATGCTCGCTGAGCTCGAATCCTGGTCGCGGAAAAAAGGCCTCACCGAACTCGGTTCCGACGCCTACGCAACAAATAAACTTTCGCGCCGGGTGCACGTAAGACTCGGCTTCAAGCCGCAGCCCCTGATTGCACCATTTTTGAAAAAGATAGCCTAGGATGTCCAAGCTCGCCGCCGCACCAAAAATCCATTTCGCCGACCGTAAGGCGTTGCGGGCATGGTTTATCACAAACCATGCAAAGGCGGGCGCGTTCTGGTTGATCTATGACAAAGTAAAAGACGGTAAGCGCCATTTGACCTACAACGACATCGTCGAGGAGTGTTTGTGTTTCGGTTTCATCGACAGCCAACCCCGCAAAGTTTCCGAAACACAGGCGAGTATCTATATCAGCCCGCGCAAACGCGGTAGCGAATGGTCGAAGCTGAATAAGAGCCGCATCGTGAAGTTACAGAAGAAAAAACTCATGCAACCAGCGGGGCTAAAACTGATCGCAGCAGCAAAAAGAGACGGCTCGTGGAACAAGATCAACTCCTCGGAAAACTTTGAAGAGCCTGCGGATTTTCAGGCGGCCCTGAAAAAGAACAAAAAACACCGCGCACATTTTGACAGCCTGGCCCCATCGACGCGTAAGGCATTTCTGCACCGTTTAAATTCTGCGAAAACCGCCGCAACGCGCGAGAAACGTATGGCCTTTCTGATGCAGCTGCTCGAAGTAGAAATGCAGCCCTCGGAGTTCAGGCTCGCCTTCACGAAGGGAGTGATACCCAAACGATGAACCCGGAATTCCCTAAGCTGAGCAAACCCGCGCATCGGGCACTCGCGAATGCGAACATCTTAAAGTTAGAAGATCTGCGCAAGTGGACAGAAAAGGATCTGCTCTCGCTGCATGGTATAGGGCCGAGTGCAATCCCCCCATTAAAAGCCGCGATGAAAAAGGCAGGCATTGCTTTCAAAAAACCGGGAGCTAGAAAATGAAATCACTCCGCATCTTCTTTCTGATCACCGACATCGGTTTTATCCTCTATTGGCTCATCACACTGATCGGCGTAATTCCGGCTTCATATCTCTTCAAAGATTATCATAACCCTATTCTGAGCGCGTGGAACTGGTCGTTTCTGCCGCTCGATCTGATGATTTCGTTCTCGGGTCTGTGGAGCCTGCGCCTCATGTCAAAGGCGGATGTGCGCTGGAAAAGCGTCGCGCTGGTTTCGCTGGTACTGACATTTGCCTCCGGGCTTATGGCACTCGCCTTCTGGACAATCCGCCGCGACTTCGACATCAGCTGGTGGCTGCCGAATCTCTATCTCATGCTCTACCCGGTATATTACATCGTATCACTGATAAAACAAAAAACCTGAGGAGATTTTTATGAAAGAAAGCAAAGGAAAACTGATCGCATACTGGATCGTCACCGTTCTGGTTGCGGCGAATTATGGGTTCGCGGCGTTTTCGTATATCAGCCGCAACGAACAGGTGCAAATGGGTGCCAAAGCACTCGGCTACCCTGTCTACTTTTTTGTGATGCTCGGCGTATGGAAGGCGCTGGGTGCCATCGCGATCCTGATCCCTAAAACACCGGTCATCAAAGAATGGGCTTATGCGGGTATGTTTATTAACCTGATCGGCGCTTCGGTTTCGTGCGCGGTGATGGGCTTCGAAAAGCAACATGTGATCATGCCGCTGGTCGTACTGGCATTTGTGATTGCATCCTGGGCGCTGCGTCCTGCGAGCCGTCGCACAGAGACAAGATTCTAAGTAAATGCCATGAGCATGTCTGCCCCTGATTCCGAACTCGTCATTGAACGCGTCTTTGACGCTCCGCGCGAGCTTGTCTTCAAGGTATGGACCACCACCGAAGGCATGCTCGAATGGTGGGGGCCGACCTTCTGCCCGGCCAAACGCGTGCAGATGGACATACAACCCGGCGGCAAGTGGCGCTGCTGTCTCGACTCGCAAGTGCATGGCGGCGACCTCTGGCAGAACGGCATTTTCCGCGAAGTCAAACCCTATGATCTTCTGGTCTTCACCTTCGTCTGGGAAGCCGAAGGCGACATGGGCGTCGAAAATGTCGTCACCATTCGGTTTTTCGACGAAAGCGGAAAGACACGCATGCATTTTCGGCAGGCACCTTTTCCCTCGGGCACACAACGCGATTCGAATAACGGCGGTTGGTCGAATATGTTCGATCGGCTGGCCGCATATCTGAAAACAAAGGTGCAACCATGACTCCCGACCAACGCGAACTTGTCATCACACGCGTCTTCGACGCACCGCGCGAGCTTGTCTTCCAAATCTGGACGACTCCCGAAACCATGCTCGAATGGTGGGGCCCAACGGCATTCCCGGCGACACAGATGAAGATGGACATCCGCTCGGGCGGTAGCTGGCGGGGCTGCCTCACGTCGGTCGAAGACGGCCGCGAACTCTGGCAGAATGGCCGTTTCCACGAGGTGCATCCGCATGACCGTATCGCCTTCACTTTTGTCTGGGAAGAAGAAGGCGAACGCGGTATCGAAACGCTCGTGACGATCGATTTCAAAGACGAGGGTAACAAGACGCGCATGGAATTTCACCAGACGCCGTTTCAATCGCTGGCAGAACGCGACGGGCATGCGGGTGGCTGGTCGAGCATGTTCGATCGGCTCGCCGAGTATCTAATGAAGAGAAAATGAAGAAGCTCCAATACAATTTTGCTTTACAGGCTTACAGTGCAAGCCATAGCATCGTTGAGAAACCCAGCACCAGAGCAACAGACGATATAGGCGGATTAACATGAGTGAAGAAAAAACAGTTTTAAATCAACGCGTTGTACCCTACTCGCGCGAACAAATTTTCAAAGCGTGGACCGACCCCGAACTTCTCGCGCAGTGGTGGGGGCCGAAGGGGTTCACAAACACATTTCATACCTTCGAGCTGAAACCCAACGGCAAATGGCATTTCACGATGCACGGCCCCGATGGCACCGATTTTGAGAATCTCTGCGTCTTCGAAGAGATTCTCGCACCCGAACGCGTGGTTTTATACCACCTGGAAACCATGCACAAGTTTCGCCTGAGCGGAATTTTTACCCAAGCCGACAACGGCACGCACATTGAATTCCGCCAGGTCTTCGAATCTGCCGAAGAATGCGCGCGCATCCGCAGTTTCGTAACCGACGCAAATGAACAAAACCTCGACCGCCTTGAAGCGGTGTTAAACAAATTAAAATAGGCAGAAACTCCCATGACAACAACCTCAACCCCGAAAATGCGTATCACCGACCGTTGGCTTAAAAAATATACAGACTGGATGGTAGCGATTCCCGAATTCTCATTCCGCCGGCGTTGGCTGGTGCTCGGCTTTTTCGCTATTCTCACGGTGGGTCTCAGCTTCGGTCTGAAGAATCTCAAGATCGATCAGACCATGGATACCTGGCTCGACGCGGGCGACTCCTCGCTGTTGGATTACCACCGTTTCCGTTATTTTTTCGGTTCGGATGAATATGTCATGATCATGTTCAAGCCGGCGGGTAAAGAGGTGTTTGATAACGACACTCTGAAAAAAGTCAAAGCGCTTGAAGACGAACTCAACAAAAAACGTCTGGAAAAGGGTTCTGCCTTAAACCGCATCACCCGCGTGCGCACGATCGTCACGGCAGACTACCTGGAATCGAAGGGTGATACGCTCAAGAACCGCAAGTTCATCGGCAGCGAAATACCCGACGCTAAAATACTCGCCGAAATCAAGAAGCAGGCACAGGCGCAGCGCGATTTTCCGGGCAGCTGGTTCTCGAAAAACAGCGAGTTCGGGGCTATCCTGATTCTGACCGACTACGGCGCGCGCATTGCCAAGGCCGAGAACTCCGAACCGAAAAAAGACAGCGCCGCAGAGTTCGACTTCTCTGACAACAAAACGGCAAAAAAAGACCGCAATAAAATACCCAAAATGGAAGCGGCCGACCCGACGGACTACCTCGCGTTCAACACCGAGCTCGATAAAATTCTCAAAGCGCAAAAGTGGGCCAACCCCACTATCGGCGAAGCCTCGTCGAAAACCATGGATTACCTGATTGGCGGGGGCCCCTGGGTGGCGGCCTTCTTTATGAACATCATGATGGAGCAGATGGGCATGATTATGATGCTCGCGTTGGCCCTCATTCTTATTACGCTCGCCATTGCCTTCCGTTCCGTTTCGGCCATGCTCTGGCCGACGCTCATCATCGCACTTTCGGTGGTCTGGACTCTCGGCATTATCGGGCTTTCGAATGTGACGATGACCATGATGATCAACATCGTCGTGATTCTGAACCTCACGGTGGGGATTTCCTCCGCGGTGCACATTCTTTCGGGGTACAAATACTTTCACGTCACGATGGAAAAACGCGACGCCCTCAAGAAAACGTATGAAAAGTCCGGCGTCTCGATCATGCTGGCGACGCTCACAACCCTAGCGGGTATGATGTCGCTCGTCGTCGTGCCGATTGTGCCGATCCGCAATTTTGCCGTCGCGGCTTCGTTCGGTATTCTTTTCGCATATATCGGCACTATCTTTTTGCTGCCATCGCTCCTCACGTTCTGGGCGCCGGGCGTTTCTAAAAATAAAGAGACCGGCGAAAAAATGCAGGGTCTGTTCGAGCGCCAGATCCAGAAGTTTGTTTCTTTTATCATTCGCACTACGGCCGATAAACCCAAGGCAGTAATCGCAATCTTCAGCGTCATCATGTTGCTGAGTCTTACAGGGTACCCGCGGGTTACCGTAGACACGAATTTTATTCAATCGGTAAAATCGGGCTTTGGTTTCAAAGAAACTTTCGAAACGCTCGACCAGCACTTTGGCGGCACCACGAATGTCGAGGTCGTGATCAATACCGGAAAGAACGACGGCCTGAAAGACGTTAAACTGCTACAGGCAATGGACGCCTTTGCGGAGCGCGCCAAAAAGGAACGTCCGGATTTCGTCACAAAAACCACGTCGCTCGTGAATGCGGTCAAGGACTCGCACAAAAATCTCATGAACGGCAAAGAAGAGAACTATAAGCTACCGGCAGATAACCAGAAGCTGAAACAGGTTCTCATCATGTACGACGGCGCCGACCCCGAATCCCGCAAGCTCGTCGCCGACGACGATTGGGAAAAAGGCCGCGTTACCTTGCAGGTGGTGAACAAAAGCTCTTTCGAATACGAAGATTTTCTCAAGCAGGTCGAAGGCTGGCTGAAAGAATATCTCGAACCTCTGAAGAAAGACAATCCCGACCTCAGCTACTACGCCACAGGGGGAATTCCCATCATGATGAAACTGACTTCGTATCTGACCAAATCGCAGCTGTCTTCGTTTGGTCTGGCCCTCGTCGTCATTACCGTCATCATGTTTCTGATCTACGGTACTATTCGTTACGGCATCATCGCTATGCTGCCGAACATCTTTCCTATTCTGATTACCGTCGGTGTCGCGGGCTGGTTCAAGATTCCACTGGATTCAGATACGTTACTCGTTT
>JAFLED010000001.1:0-932 GCA_017302045.1 Spirochaetota bacterium | reverse complement strand
CGACACGATCCATTTTCTCACGCACTACCGCGGCGAGCTGATGGCGGGGCACAAGCGCCTCGAAGCCATTCAAACAACGCTGCGCGAAGTGGGCCAGGCCATGATCTTCACCTCGGTGATTCTCACGACGGGGTTTTTGATCTTCTTACCGTCGATCTATGTGCCATTCCGCAATTTCGGATTACTCTCGGCCATTGCGATTTCAACCGCGCTGTTGGCCGACCTCTTTTTCTTGCCGGCGCTACTCACGGCTTTCGGCAAAACCAACAAAGTACAAGGAGCTGATACATGAACCCTCATCCCCACAACCCTCTTTTCGTGAAGCAAAAGGGGGTGTCCCAAGGCTGGGGTGAGGCAACACGAAGGAGAATCAAAATGACAAAATTTATCTTAGCATCGCTGTTAATCCTCCCGCTTGCCGCCCAACAACTCAAGGAGCCTGAAAAGGCGAAAGAAATCGCCTACAAGATGATCAAGCGCGACGACGGTAAAACCTCGTATAACCGCACTAAGGTCATCACCTGCGCCTTCGAAGAACAAGGGGGTAAGCGCAAGTGCTCGGGCCAGGCGCGGACCAAATCTTTCGAATCGATCAGCAAAGACGTCGGCCCCGCGCTCGAAGACACGATCGGCCTCAGCGTGATCGACGAACCGGCCGACGAAAAGGGTTCGGCATTTCTGCAAAAAGACTATGATAAACCCGGCAAAGACACCGAGCAGTGGATGTACCTGCCGGCGCTCAAGAAGCTGAAACGCATCGTCGCCGAAAGTTCAAACTCACCCAAGACAGGCACACTCTTCGGTTCAGAGATCGCTTACGAAGATATCGAAAAAATCAAGGTCGGAGATTACACGTATTCGCTGCTGGGCGAAGAAGTGGTAGATGGCCGGCCGTGCTACATTCTCGAATCGTATCCGACAGCGGCACGCGC